>JAXIHJ010000059.1:0-16806 GCA_034189755.1 Planctomycetota bacterium | reverse complement strand
GCGGGGTCTATGTCATGGTCGAAGGCACCCGGGACGGCCTGAGACGGCTCAACGAGCTGCGGAGCGGCGGCGGCGTGTGGAACAATAAGGCGGTGGGGATTTCCGAAAGCCGCTACTACGCAGCGGCCGGCGTGGACTGGCTGGCGAGAAACAGGGGCGCTTTCGCAGATGACGACGGCGACACCTACAATGTCGCCCTCACCGGCGACGGGACGGTGGCCGTGTTCCTCGACGACGCCGACGGCGACGGTAACGGCGCCATCCAGCAGATTCTTATGGAGAACACCGCCGACAAGAGCAAGCTGAACGTTTCCGTCAGGCGCGCCAGGGGCGCCGGCGACGGGGCAGTGAATATCGGCGGAATCGCCGCGCCGGAGCTTGGCGGCGTTACGGCCAGGGCGTCCGACCTGACCGGCAAGGGACTTGAGGTGGATGAATACCTCGGCGGGGTAACCATCCGCGATATCCTTAACGGCGCATGGGTCGTCGCCGGCGGGCAGGTTGCGCAAAAAACCAATTTCTCCGCCCGCCTCATCGACGACGATTCACGCATCCAATTCGGTAGCCAGGTTACCTGCTTTACCGCCGCCCAGGTGGGTGATGCGGAGATCGAGGCGCCCGGTATCGGCAGCCTGAACATCAAGGGCGACCGCCAGGCCGGCCTGGCGGGCAATCTCAGCGCCGATGTTACGCTGAACGGCGACGCCTCCTTGAAGTTCACTCTTTCCAGAGCGAAGATCGCCGGCGGCATAGCCAACTCGACCTGGAATATCGTATCCGGCAAGGTCGGCGGCATGACCGTCATGGGGCCGGCTGTAAATTTGACCTTCTGGTCCGCCGACGACGTCAGAACGCTTCAGTTCGGCAGGCTGGTCGGCTCGAACATCTACGTTGGCATCTGGCCGGCCTTCACCGCAGAACCAGGCTCCGACGACGAGCTGCCGAATACGCTCGCGCACTTCGACGACGTGAAGCTGACGAGCCTGAACGTCAAGGGCGTCAGGGGCGACTTGCCGGGTACGCTCGACTTCGTTGACAGCAACGTCGCAGCCGGCTTGATTGTCAGCGTGAACATCAGCGACGCTACTTTCGCCAACGGCGGGCGGGTGTTCGGCTTCGCCGCCGACCGCATCGGCAGGCTGTCAATAAAAAACCCGCAGCTCAGGCAGGTCAACCTGAGAGCACCGGCACAGACGATTGCCGACAACGACTTCCGCGTGCTGATTCTCTAGCTACTTCTCCACTTTCTCGAGTTCCTCGGCGCTTTGGCGGGACAGGTCGGCGGCGGCGAAGTCGGCCGTCTGCGGCATGGCCGCGTGGATAGCCGAGCAGGAATCAATCTCTATTTTCACCTCCTCGGCCACCAGATCGAGCACGTGCCCTCCGGCGGTCTTATCGTCGGTCAGAAAATGCAGGTGATATCCCGGCACGTTGACGCCCTTGACGTATCCGGGCAGGCGAAAGCCCACGATGTCGCCCCGCACATTGCGAAACTCGAAGGTCGGCTGATTTTTCACGACCTCCACAAGTCGCGGGTACGGCCGCCGCTGGGCCGGCACGCTGCGGGTCCTGACGTAACTAAACTCCCCTGCAATCCGAACGGCGTAGGGAATGTTCTTGGTAGGCAGGATTGCATCGATGGCCTCGGTCAGCTTCCGGAAGTCCGTCGGCCCCTTAGGCCTCGCCGTCCTGTCGGCCTCGAAAAACGTTACAGCGGCAAAGGGGGTCCTGGCCGAATCGCCGACGACGGCCACCTTACCGTCGGCGGCGACCCGGTAAACCACACCGTCCATGACCACCATCTCGCCGTTCAGCGCGTTGAACGTTCCCAAGCCCGTATCGCCGCGTCTCTTCAACTCGCCGATGGTCATCTCGCCGTCGTATGCGCCTTCCATGAGTGCGAAAATCGTCGATGTCTGAAAAAGCACGTCGTGGTCGTCGCTCCGCCGCGCACAGCCGAACGCCCAAAACGCCATCCAGCCCGCTAACACCCAAACGCTTGCGTTTTTGATATTCAATCTCACGTCTTGACTCCATGCTTTATATTCTGTTACACGTCGCAGCCCCGCTCGCTCCCGCTCGCGGCTAGCGGTGTTTGGACCCATCGTTCGAGCTGTAACAGACCTTAGCGTAAGTCGGCCAGTAGTTCGGCGATAGTCCTGCCGATGGCTGGATGTACGACCTGCGGCGCGATTTCCGCAAGCGGCTGGAGCACGAACAGCCGCTCGGCCAGCCGAGGATGCGGAATCGTCAACTTCTCGCTTTCCAACACCGTCTGGCCCATAAGCAGTATGTCCAGGTCGCAGGTTCTCGGCCCCCAGCGAGTTTCATCTTCCCGCCGCCGGCCCAGCGACCGCTCGATTTCCTGAAGCGTCGCCAGCAGTTCGTCGGGCGAGAGCGTCGTTTCGATTTCCGCGGCTGCGTTCAGGTAGTTAGGCTGGTTCGCCGGGCCGCCCAGCGGAGCGGTCTCGATGAAGTTCGAGACCCGCCTCACCGCCATGCCCGCGGCCGCGTCCATCAGCTTCGTTGCCTCAAACAACGTCTCCCGCCGGTCGAGCAGGTTGCTTCCAAGGCCGATGTATGCGGTCTGCTTGCTCATTTTAAGGGCATAGGCACAAATCTAAAATCAGAGCTTTCCGTTTTCCCGGATGGTCTCGTACATCGCCACGATGTTTTCGGTCGGCGAGACCGCCTGGATGTTGTGGCACGGCGCGCAAATCCACCGCGCCGGTGGAGCGAAGATGCGGATATTGTCCAGCACCTCGTTGCGGACGTCATCGACCGAGCCGAACGGAAGCGTCTGCTGGTTGTCCACCGCACCGTGGAAGCCGATCTTATCGCCGAAATCGCGGACCAGGCCCTCGCGCTCCATGCCCGGGCAGCGCCGTCGGTGTGGTAGAAGATGTGGATGCCGTGGCTGCGGGCAAGGTCGGCCATCCGCTTCTGGTTCGGCAGGATGAAGCGGCGAACCGGTGCCATGGGCCACTTTTTCGCTCCGCAGGCCCCAGATGTTGGCTTCCAGGTCGTCGGGATGGTGAGTAATCGTCCGCTTCGCGTCGATTAGGTGAACGCCGTCGATGTGCAGCTTGTCGTACAGTTCCTCGATATCATTGCACTTCAGGTCTTTCAGGAGCCGCTTGGTTACTTCCTCCGTCGCCCAGTAATCGGTGGGAATGCGATCCGGCTTCTCGCCATTCAACAGCGCCAGCCAGCGCTCGCGCGGTGTCATAGCCATTGGCTTCCTTTCAGAGTTGCTTTGAAGGTCGATTACACACTGTATGTATTCGGATGCGAACTTCCAAACTCCAAATCCCAAATCCCAAACAAATTCCAATATCCAAATATCCAAACAGCAGAATCCGACAAAACGTGTGTTTGGGAAATTGGAACCTGGAGCTTAAAGTTTGTTTGTTATTTGGAACTTGGTATTTGGAATTTCCGGAGCCTTATACTATGCAGACTTTCTTGTATGGGGATTAGGTTTTCATCTGCGTGATCCGTTCCATCGCCTCTTTCAGCACGTCGTCGGGATATGTCAGCGAGATGCGGAAAAAGCCCTCACCGGCCTGGCCGTAGCCCAGTCCCGGCGTAACCACAACGCCGGTCTTGGCCAGCAGGTCGGCTGCGAAATCGGCCGATGAGCCGCCATATTTTTCAGGCACTGGCGCCCAGACGTAGATGGTGGCCTTAGGCGCCTCAATCTGCCAGCCGGCTGCGTTGAGCGCCTCGACCACCAGGTCGCGGCGCCTGGCGTAAACGGCATTGATGGACGGGATAATTTCCTCGGCCAGGTCCAGCGCCCTGGCCGCGGCGAACTGCACCGCCCGCAGCGAGCCGTTGTCGATGTTCTCCTTAACGGTTCGCAGCGCCGCGACGGCCGAGGCGTTGCCGACCATCGCGCCCACGCGCCAGCCGGTCATGCTGAAGGCCTTGGAAAGCGAGAAAAACTCCACCGCCGTGTCGTCGGCGCCCGGTGCCTGGAGAATGCTCGGCGCCCGGTAGCCGTCGTAAGTATTTTCGGTGTAGGCCGCGTCGTGCGCGATGAGTATGTCGTTGGCTCGGCCGAACTCCACGGCCCTGGCGAAAAATTCCGGCGTCGCCACGGCCGTCGTCGGGTTGTTCGGGTAATTCAGCCAGAGAATCTTCGCCCGCCGGCGCACCTCGGTCGGTATGGCGTCGAAGTCCACCAAAAAGTCGTTTTCCTTCAGCAGCGGCGCGTAGTACGTCCCTGCGCCGCAGAATACGTTGCCGATGTTGTACGTCGGGTAGCCCGGCTGAGGCGCGATGCTCATATCGCCCGGATTCAGAATCGCCAGGGCGAACTTGACTATGGCGTCCTTGGAGCCCATGGTGGCTACGACCTGGTCGGCTTCCAGCTCTACGGACCAGCGGCGCCGGTAGAAATTCCGGATTGCCTCGGGCAGTTGCGGCACGGGCGAATCGCAGCCGTAGCGGTGGCGGTCGGGGTCTAAAGCGTCGCCAATCGCCCGGACCAGCTCCTGCACGACCGGCTCCGGGGCGGGCGAGTCCGGATCGCCGATGCCGAGAGTGATTACCTTCTCGCCGGCGGCGCGGGCGGCGGCAATCTTGCGCCGCAGGTCGGCGAAAAGATACGGGGGCAGTTTGTTCAGTCGTTCTGATTGTTCAACTTCCATAAAAGTAGCCCTTTCAGCTTTTGACGAACGGCATTGTAACAGGTGCCGGGCGGCTGGCAACCGCCGGCAAGAAATGCGCCGGCGGCGGGGCAAGCCGCCGCCGGCACAATCGCAGAAGAATAACGTGCCTATCCGACACTCCATTTCAGGGCACGCAAATGTCGCAGCAGTGAAAGCAGGTGCGACAAGCCGGCATCCACCTGCTGCGTCTCTAATAGCAAGTCCATTTGCTCCAGCGCCGCCCGCAGATGCAGACGTGCGGCGTACGGCAGCAATACGGCTCCGTCCTGCCAACTTTCTCCACCTTTCTGTTTTCTCGCTGTCTCAGTCACGGCTTCCACTCCTTTCCAACTGGACAGGACCCCCGAAAGGCAGACACTGATTTAACACTCTAACAGTGAAACATCTAACAGCCGAATCTCCAAGACCTATTGCGGGCGGTTCGTTATAATGCGGTGTTCGGAATACACCGCTGTTCGTACAGAGGCCCTTGCATGCCCAAGTTCAAAGTCATTTCAGAGATGCAGCCACGGGGCGATCAGCCGGCGGCTATCAGGCAAATGGTGCGGAATTGCCGCCGGGGCCAGCGGTACAACGTGCTGCTGGGCGTTACCGGCAGCGGCAAGACGTTCACGATGGCCCACGTCATCGCGCAGTCGCAAAAGCCCGCACTGATCATCAGCCACAACAAAACGCTCGCCGCACAGCTCTACGAGGAGTTCAGGGAGCTTTTTCCCGAAAACGCCGTGGAGTACTTCGTAAGCTACTACGATTACTATCAGCCTGAGGCGTACATTCCGCAGCGTGACATCTATATCGAGAAAGACGCCTCTAAAAATGAAGACCTCGACCGCCTTCGCCTGAGCGCCACGACCAGCCTGACCACGCGCCGCGACGTGGCCATCGTCGCCAGCGTATCGTGCATCTTCGGTCTCGGCTCGCCGGAGGAATACAAGAAAATGGTCGTCCCCATTCGCGTCGGCCAGAGCTGTCAGCGCCACGAGCTGCTGCGAAGTTTAGTGAGCCTTCAATACAACCGCAACGACATGGACTTTAAGCGAGGCACGTTCCGCGTCCGTGGCGACACCATCGACATCTACCCGGCCTACGAACAGTTCGGCTATCAGGTGCAGACGTTCGGCGACCGGGTGGAGGCGATTAGCCTGATTAACCCGATTACCGGCGACGCGCTCAGCGAGACGGACCAGGCGTTTATATATCCGGCCGTGCACTACGTCGCGCCGGAAGAGACCATCGAGCGGGCCGTTGTCTCGGTAAAGGCCGAGCTGGAAAACCGCCTGATAGAATTGAAAAACGCCGGCAAGCTGCTGGAGGCGCAGCGTCTTTCGGCCAGGACGCAGTACGACATGGAGATGCTCGTGGAGGTAGGCTACTGCCCCGGCATCGAGAACTACTCGCGGCACCTGGACGGCCGGGCCGAAGGCGAGAGGCCCTATACGCTGATAGACTACTTCGCAGACGACTTCCTGCTGATTATCGACGAGTCGCACGTAACGCTGCCCCAGCTTCGCGCGATGTACAACGGCGATCGCAGCCGAAAGGAAGTGCTCGTGGAACACGGCTTCCGCCTGCCAAGCGCGCTGGACAACCGCCCGCTGCGGTTCGAGGAGTTTCAGCAGCTCTGGAAACAGGTGATATTCGTCTCGGCCACGCCTGGCGACTGGGAGATAACCTCAGCCGGCGGTGAAGTTGTCGAACAGATTATCCGCCCGACCGGCCTGGTGGACCCCGCCGTCGAGGTTCGCCCGGCGAAAGGGCAGGTGGCCGACCTGCTGGCCGAAATCAAACATCGCGTCGCCGCCGGCGAACGTACGCTGATTACCACGCTCACCAAGCGACTGGCCGAGGACCTGGCCGAGTACATCCGCAACGAGCAGTTCCGCTGCAAGTACCTCCACAGCGAGATAGACACGCTCGAGCGCGTGGATATTTTGCGCGACCTGCGCGAAGGAAAGTTCGACGTGCTGGTCGGAGTGAACCTGCTGCGGGAGGGGCTGGACCTGCCGGAGGTCTCGCTGGTGTGCATCCTCGACGCCGACAAGGCCGGGTTCCTGCGCTCGGCTACGAGCCTCGTCCAGACCATAGGCCGATGCGCACGCAACGTAAACGCACAAGTGCTGCTCTACGGAGACCGGGTAACCGACGCGATGAAACAGGCTATCGACGAAACCGCACGCCGCCGAAAAACGCAAATCGCCTACAACGCCGAAAACAACATTACGCCGCAGACCATCCGTAAGGCTATTCGCACCGCCCTGGCCGACCAGCTCCGCGCACGCCAGGTCGCGCGCGAGGCGGTTAACGCTTCGGAAGATGAATACG
Source organism: Planctomycetota bacterium (assembly GCA_034189755.1). Classification (GTDB taxonomy): domain Bacteria; phylum Planctomycetota; class Phycisphaerae; order SM23-33; family SM23-33; genus JAXIHJ01. Next base: position 9,808 of record JAXIHJ010000059.1, on the reverse strand, counting down.
ACCGTGCGGAATTGATTGCCGAACTGGAAAGAGACATGTTCGCCGCAGCCGAGGCGCTTCAGTTCGAGAAGGCCGCCCTGCTCCGCGACCGTATAGCCGAGCTGAAGGGCGAAGATGCATCCGACGATATCGCCCGCCCGCCGAAAAAGACCGGACGCAAAGGCCGGCGGGCGAAAAAATAGCCGCGAACAACGCGAACGAAACAGACAAAATGTGCTGCCCCCGAAGGGGTTGAATATATTGTCGGGACCACCTTGTTCCCCACGGCTCCCGCCGTGGGATTAAGAACGGGCCACACAATAAAAAAGCCCCTTTAGGGGCGACACAATTCTGAAGGGGCACACATGAGCCATTCCTTGACGAAGTTGTTATTTCATTGCGTCTTCGGCACTAAAGGCAAGCGGGCAATACTGAAAGACCCTATCTCTGAAAAGGAACGGCTGACCATCGCCATCTGCTTTTGGAACTCAAGCCCACCACGAACGTTTGCGACGCAATTCGCGTCATTAAGGCGAATTTCTCGAAGTGGCTTCACGAGAATTGGCCCGAACTGAACGGCTTGGGATGGCAGACGGGATATGCAGCGTTCACGGTGAGCGAGTCGGCGCGGGCGAAGGTGGTGAAATACATCAACGACCAACAAGAACACCACAAAAAGATGAGCTTCGATGAGGAATTGATCGCGTTGCTCCAACGACATGGCGTGAAATACGATTCACAGGCATTATCAGACTGACGTGTGTGCCGCCCTTTCAGGGCTTTATTGTATGGGGAGCCGATTATCTTTCCCCACGGCTTCCGCCGTGGGCTGACATGGGTTATCGGAAATACAAATGTTACCCCCCGCTGCCGCTGCGGGCCGGCGTGTCCTGCCGGTCGGCTGAGAAGCCGATGGCATCTTTTATCGAATCGGTTCTTCGGTTATCCTCTTATTACTGAAGGAATACCCATGACGATTCAACCGGGCAATAAGGAGCGCAAGAACCTGTGGCGTCTGCTGGAGATGGCGCGGGCCGAGGACCTCGGCTCCGGCGACGTTACCAGTGCGATCCTGCCGGCGGATGTGCGGGCGCACGCGCGGTTCCGTGCCCGCCAGCCGATGATTCTCTGCGGCGGCGCGCTGCTGGAGGCGATCGCGGTTTCCTATGACGGCCAGATTCACACCCAAACGTTCGCTGCCGAAGGCCGGCATCTCGAGGCCGACGCCGTCCTGGCCGAGTGGGCCGGGCCGGCCAGGGGCATAATGTCGGCCGAGCGCGTCGCGCTGAATTTTCTCCAGCGTCTCAGCGGAATCGCCACCACCACGCGTGATTACGTCGACGCCGTCGCCGGCACGGCTGCGGAGATATACGACACGCGGAAGACCATCCCGGCATGGCGCGAGCTGGAGAAGTACGCCGTTCGCGCCGGCGGCGGCAGGAACCACCGCAAGGGTCTCTACGACGCCGTGCTGATAAAGGACAATCACCTGGCCGTGCTGGCCCGCGCCGAGGGCAAGGACCCGATCACCGCCGCCGGCCGGGAGCTTGAGCGGCTTCGCCCGTACCTGGGCGCACACGCGTTCATCGAGCTGGAGGTCGATACTCTCGCCCAGTTCGAGGTCGCGCTGACGCTGCCGGTGGACATCATTCTGCTGGACAATTTTTCGCCGGCCCAACTGCGCCAGGCCGTCCGGCAGCTAAACACCGCGGGCCTGGCCGGCAAGGTCGAGCTGGAGGCATCCGGCGGCATTACGCTCGACAACGTCCGCGCGGTGGCCCAAACGGGCGTGCAGCGCATCGCCGTCGGTGCGCTGACCCACTCGGCGGCGGCTGTGGACATCGCGCTGGACATAGAAGTGGATTGAAACCGTCAACTCGCCAACGGGCTTACGGAGCGAAGCAGTCATGCAGAGTGCGAGTCGCATCATGGAGCTTCTGTACGATCGCGGCGACGTTTTTTTTTCGCTGGCCGAGCTTGCCCGCGACGCCGGCGTTCGGCGCGTGCAGCTTGACGCGGCGATTGAGCAGTTGCAGGCCGGCGGGCACAGGCTTGAATTTTCACCCGCACACGGCGTGAGGCTCAGCCGGCCGGTTGCGCTCGATGCACACCTTATCGAGCGGCAACTCGGCACGCGGCGGATCGGGCGGCACGCGATCGTCTTCGCGGAGGTCGATTCCACCAACGACGTGGCGTTCGACTCATCGGCCCAGACCGGCGCCGACGGCCTGGTCGTGCTGGCAGAGTATCAGCGTCGCGGGCGGGGGCGGGCCGGCCGGCGATGGCTAAGCCCGCCGGGCCTGAACATCATGATGAGCGTGCTGCTGACCGACCGGCCGGATGCGCCCTGCCATGATACGTTGACCATAGCCGCAGGCCTGGCCGTCGCCGAAGGCGTCGAGGCCGCCTGTGCAGCCGACGGCCGAACCATCGCCTGCCGGCTGAAGTGGCCCAACGACGTGATGCTGGATGCGGGCAAGCTGGCCGGCGTGCTGGTGCAGACGCGCCGGCGGCAGAAGCGGCGATGCGTGGTAATCGGCATCGGAATCAACGTCAACGCCGCCCCGCCGCCGGAGGACGTTGACAGGCCTGCAATCGCCCTGGCCGAGCACGTAGGCCGGCCCGTAGAGCGAATCGAGGTCGTCCGCTGCGTACTTCGCCGCATGGATAAGTGGGTAGCACGTATCACAGCCGGCAAGCTGGACAAGCTGCACTCGCAGTGGATGTCACGGTGCGGGATGATGAACGAACGGATTACGGCGCTGTGCCGCAGGCGGCGATACACCGGCCGGGTCAGCGACGTTGATCCGCTTAAGGGCCTGATACTGTTCGACGACCACGGCCGGAGCGTCCATCTGCCGGCGGAGTACACCACCATCCTGGAATAGAGGCCCCGTTTCTCAGAGTTCGGGCATCTGCCTACCGTCGGTGCGCCCGACTGGCAACAGGCACCGCGAAAGCAGCGAGATGGCTATGCCCTTTAGCGTGCGGCGGTAGCGGTGGGCGGTTTTCATCGCGGCGACGGCCTGACGATAGCAGCGTGCCTTGAAGTACTGTCGGCCGGCGGCGTAGTACAGCCGGCCCAGGCGGCGGGCTACGCGGTCGGGCTGAAGCACCGCCGCACCACCCTGCTGCTCGACGAACCGTCGCAGCAGCTCGGCTTCGAGCATTCGGCTGTAGCCCGTCTGGCGCGAGATGTTCCGGTCGTGTCGGCGCCGCAGGCCTGTTGGCAGGCCCAGCGGCTCGAAGCGGCAGTGCAGGCTGATACGGAGGTACAACTCGTAGTCCTCGCAGCTTCGCAGGTTCTGGTCATACGTCCCGGCCTCAGCCAGCAGCTCGCGACGATAGCAGACGCACAGGTGCGACAGATACATCCGCTCGAACAGTTCCGCCGTTCCGGTCGCCTGGTGCTGGAACTCGCCCGGCAGCTCGGTAGTGGCGCCGCCAGGCTCAAGCCGATGACGATAGCCGTAGATGAACTTCGCCTCCGGATGGGCGCGGATATAGGCGGCGTAGTTGGCAAGCGTATCGGGAAACCAGATATCGTCGCTGTCGATGTATGTCAGCCACCGGCCCCGGGCCAGTTTCAGCGCGGCGTTTCGCGCCGCAGCCGGTCCGGCGTTTGGCTGATGAATCGCCGTAATGTGCTCGTGCCGGCCGGCTAGGTCGTCGACAATCTCGCCGCTGCCGTCGGTGGACCCGTCGTCCACGATTATCAGCCGCCAGTCGGCAAGGCTCTGGTCCATGACGGACCTGACGGCCTGGACAACGTAGCCGGCGTGGTTGTAGACCGGCATGACAACGCTGAACGTCGGCGGTTTGTCCTTATCAGGCTGCATGGGATGGCATGATATCGAATTCTTTCGGGCGGCACTGCAACAATCCGGCAAAATACCCCCTGCCGTCAGAGCGTCGTCGCCTTCATTATGTCCAGATAGGTATCGATGCGCCCGACTTCGGCGGCCAGGCGGGTCTCGTCGGCCCCGGCTTCTGCGGCGGCTATGCCGACGTCGTTCAGGTCCGCCAGGCGGGCTTGCAACCGGATAAGCCAGGCGATCGTACTGCGGCGCTGCTGCGAGTCGAAGCTGCGCACCTTCTCGGCGGCGTCGCCGGCGAAGGTTTTATTGAGCACCTCCAGATCGCGCTGCACGTGCGTCCACTGCCTCTGAAGCACTGGGCCTCGCAGTTCTTTCGGGATCGTATCCCTATCCGCCCAACTGGTGCCCAGGCAAAAGGCGCACGCCGACAAACCCAACCCGCCGCACGCCGGACAGTTCCGGTCGGCCTCGATCTCGCCGGAGCCTTCACACTGAGTGCACGACGTTACACCCTGCCTGCACATGAAGCAGTCCCGGTGCGAATAGGCGGAAACAATCAGATTCATAGCCTGCGGATCTACAGCCTCCGCCAGCATGGCGAAAAGCATTTTGGCCTTCATTCCCTTTGCGGCCTTGCGAACCGCCCGGTAGGCCGAGCAGATTGGCTCGACCTTTTTCCGGACCGCCGCTTCGCGGAGTTCGGCCAGGGCCTGCCGAAGGCCATCCGCCTTGGCGGGCGCGCCGGCGGCGGCGACTTCTTCACTGCTTTGTTGTATATCTGTACGCATACAGCGCCACCATAAACCTGACCAGGCTGACGACGTACGCAGCCCGGCTGTAGAGGCTTTAAACTTCGGTCGAAATGTGTCTTTAAGGCCGCCACGGCGGCGGTTAGGGGATATGAGGTATAAATGAGTGCACCAAGTGCACCTTTTCAGTTATCCGCCGTATAAGGCCTTCTACTGTATTCTACGTTTAAACTACCAGAAACAGCCGTTTTTCTCCAGTAAAAAAGTGAAAAAATGCCCGGCTTACGCCGCAGCCGGCCTGGCCGACCGGAGAAAAACGGGTAAAAGCAGGCTCTTGCCGGTTAAACTGCCGCCATGGACCGCCATGCCGACCTGACCGCTGCGGTGAAGCGATTGGCCGACGATGCTGGTTTTGCGCGCGTCGGCATCGCGCCCGCCGGCAAGCTGCCCCACTCGGAGCGGTTTAAGCGATGGTTCGACCGCGGCATGCAGGCGGAGATGCACTACCTGCGGCGTAACGTTGAAAAACGCTTCCGCCCGGAGTTGCTGCTGGCCGGCGCTCGCAGCGTGATATGCCTGGCCACGGGCTACATGCCCGCCGAGCCGTCGAGGCCGGCCCTGATAGCCCGGTATGCGCGCGGGCGAGACTACCACAAGCTGCTCAAGGCCAGGTGCCGCGCCCTGATGGACGAAATACGCCGAGTTTTCCCGGCATTTGAAGGCCGGGCGTTCGTTGACACCGGACCTGTAGCCGAGCGCAGCCTCGCCGCAGCGGCGGGGCTGGGCTGGATCGGCCGAAACGGCTGCCTCATCGTGCCGGGCATGGGCAGCTACGTGCTGCTCTGCGAGATTGTCTGCAATCTGCCGCTGCACGCCGACGAGCCGCTGGCCGGCCTATGCGGCGATTGCGACACATGCCTGCAAGCCTGCCCCACGGGCGCCGTCCGCGGTGATTCGCTCATCGACGCACGCCGCTGCGCAAGCTACCTTACCATCGAGCATCGAGGCGAGATCGACCCGGAGCTTCAGGCTAAGATGCCCTTTACAGTCTTCGGCTGCGACGTCTGTCAGGAAGTATGCCCGTTCAATCAGGCTCCTTCGATACCGCCGGGCGATCCGGCCCTGACAACGCCGTCGGCGCTGGCGCTGCAAACTCTGCCGCAAATTCTCGCCTGGCGCCGGGCCGACTGGGACGCAGCCACCCGCGGCTCGACCTGCCGAAGGGCGAGCTACGAGATGTTCATCCGCAACGCGACCATCGCAGCCGACGCCAATCCTGTTTGACCGCCGAATGATTAGTACATATAAAAAGTGCATATAAAACAGGTGCACAAGCGAAAGGCACAAAACATGAGCAAGCCGAAAAAAACTACCGACACCGACGCAATCAGGCAGGCCGTGCAGAAAATACTGACGGCCATCGGCGAAGACCCCGACCGTGAGGGCCTGGTCGGAACGCCCGACCGCGTCGCGCGAATGTACCAGGAGCTGTTCGCAGGCCTGTATGAAAACCCGGCTGAGCATCTGAACACCGGCTTCACCGAGCAGTACGACGAGATGGTCGTGCTGCGTGATATTGCCTTCCACTCGATATGCGAGCATCATCTCATGCCGTTCATGGGCAAGGCCCACGTGGCGTACCTGCCGCGAGGCAAGGTGGTGGGCATCAGCAAGCTGGCCCGCGTGGTGGAGTCGGTCGCGCGCCGGCCTCAGTTGCAGGAACGCATGACCGTGCAGATCGCCGACCTGCTTATGGAAAAACTGGACGCCAAGGGCGCAGCCGTAATCATCGAGGCGACGCACACCTGCATGACCATCCGCGGAATAAAAAAGCCCGGCGCCGTCATGGTTACATCCGCCATGCGAGGCACGTTCAAGACAAACCTCGCCACGCGCACAGAGGCGGTCAATCTACTAACGGGTGCGGGAACTTAACCGCCGCCGACGCATCACAGCGGCGGCGCCGAGTGCCAACAGCGGCAGCACGGCCGGTTCGGGCACGACGATGGCTGCGTTGTCAAAAGCAACAAAGGTGCCTTCGCTGCCGACGTCGTACCACAGATCAAATTTCAGCCCGTAAGGATAGGTAACGCTGTCAACGCTGAACGTGAAGCTGTGCGCCAAGCCCCACGACGCCTCCGAGATCTCGGTCGGTCCCACGGCACACAACTCATCGTAGTCCCCCCCCTCAAAACCGTTCGGCTCATAGCTGCCGCTGAGTGCGTCTTCCGTTTTCAAACCATACACATAAATTCCCAAGTAGTTATCCTCATCGCCGTCGTCGAGATCGCGCACTTCAGCCCGGTATGTCGTCGGCGTTGAAGGCAGATCCGAGGCCGAAACGTCCTGCCAGATGTTTCCGGCCTGCTCGTGACTGTTCGTCATCAGGCTGTACGGTGCGGAGACGTATTGCGAGGCCGACTGGCTCCAGCTAGCCGTGCCAAGATGATACCAAACGCCGGTGAGCAGTTCATTGCCCGGTTCGTCCAGCGTGATTACCCCGGCGGTATCCCAGCCCGGGTTTTCCAGCAGGTTTGCCCCGGCGGAACCGCCGACTACCGTGATTACTGCTGCAACAATCAAAAATGTTTGCGTTTTCATCTTGAGGCCCTTTCCTTCCCGGCAGGCTCCTTTGGTGAGTAACCCTCGCTCATTCGCCCTGGAGTTGTAAGGTTTCGTCGCCATGCCTATTTCCAAAAATTTCCCAAAAATACGCGCAGATTCCACCACCGAGCACTATTGAGCTTTGCCCCTGTACACTGGGGCGAAACAGCCCTCCGAGCAGAACTTCTTTACCCGGCGGCCTTTCAAGACGAGTGCGGGCGAGCGTATCCTGCTGCATCGCAACGGCATCAGGACATTTGCCCTCGCGTTAGATTCGGCAGGCTCATGCCGAAAACAGCTTGGCCGCTCCCAACAAACGCAACTGGAGCGAAGAGGAGTTTACCACGGACTAGGGATTTGTCAAGTAAAAATCCTGCATTACGCGCGGCGCAGCGTGTTCAGCCGGCTGAAGGCTTTTGGCAATAGCCGCGGGCTACTTGTTAAGCAGGCCCTTCAGCAAGCCTTTTTTCTCGGCTTGTTCGCCGGCCGGCTTTACGGTTTTCTGCTTGGCCGGCTTGGCGCCGAATGCCTTGAGCGCATCTTTATCCGGCTTGGCCGACAGCTCCATCTCTTCAGGATGCAGCGACGGGTGGCTGGAGAGATTCTTTCCCTCGACGATGAACGTCGGCAGGCTCGGCCGCAGCGCGATTTGGCTAACCTTGATCTCGCGGATAACCCAGGTCGGGCTGCCGGTCAGATAGCCTTTCGCCGACAGCCTGAGGTAACCCATGGCCTTGGCGCGTCTGGCCAGCCTGTCGGCATCGTCCGGCTGGGCCTTGGGATCGTCCGACTTGAGATACTCCTGCAATTTCTTCAATCGCTCGTTAAACTTTTTGATCTCGGCGTAATATTCGCCGCTCTTTCCGAGCTTGCCCTTAAGCCCCTCCAGTATCGAGGTGCTTTCCTTTTCCGGTTGCTTCGGCTTGCGATAGACCTTGCCGGGCGTTTTGCGCTCGACGTCCATCCGCATCGCCTGACACTCCACCAGGTCCATCACGAACCGCCGGGTCAGCAGGTCGCGGAGGTCGACATCCGCGACAATTCGCTCGGCCTGGACAAGGTTGTGCGTAGGTCTGTCGACATCGGTTACCTGCAGGCCCTCGATGACAAGGCGCCCGCTGCCCGTCGAGAGGCTGGCGGTGTCGATGTTCACCTCCGCCCCGTTCGCCGCGGCAATGGATTTCTCCAGGCCGCCTTTTACCAGCGTATCAAGAAAAACGACCTGCAAGACAATCAGCACCGCGATAACCACCAGCGCAGCCAGAACCCGGCCCTTGCGGATCAACGGTGATTTTTTGCCGGCCATGTCGGCGAGCGCCTCTTTCTGCTTGCCGAAAACGACCCGCATGACGAGCTTCGTGAACTTGTTCTCGGCGACTTTTTGAAGTTTCTGCCGGTCCTGCATGGCTGCAGCAATGCCCGAACGCATCTTTATGACGGAACGCGCCACGAGCCATCCGGCCAGCACGCCGATAACCACTATCAGCGGCAGCGAGCCGAGCAGGCAGTAGACGTGCAGGTCCAGCAGGGCCACGACCGGTGTATCGGCGGCGGCCCGAACCAGTCCGACCATGCCGAGATTATGCACCATCGCGTAGCCGATATGGAACGTTACCGGCGCCAGGGCCAGGCACAACAGCTTGCCAAGCACAATCGACAAAAACGCCAACGCGCCGTTGGTGTTCAGCAGCAGCAGGAGCAGCACCAGGATAACCAGCGTCAGATTCACGCCGGGAATCATCCCGACGGCCAGGCCTAGAAAAACTCCCAGAAACATGTCGCGAAAGGTCGCCCCGCCATGCAACACCTTGCCCAATTTCCGAATGAGTTTGATCGGATTCATCGTCGCCCTTCACGGTAGAGGTTTTGACAGAACGGCCTTTGCCCGCAAACCATCGTAAATCGTTGCCGCTCAGTCTAATGCAGTACTCCGGCCCAGTGCAAGCGCTGCTTCGTCGTACAAGGCGGCCTTGTATCAAAAGCCGCCGCGTGGTACCGTTCGGCATGCCAAACGCGGCCGTGCCAAACAGTCAACTACAGACACAGGGAGAGAACTCATGACAGAACAGTCCCCCCCGCCGGACGGCGTCGAAACAGCTTCAACTCCCGCCGCGACGCCGCCTCCGGCTGCACCGCCCGCTGTGCCGCCCTGGTGGGTTCAGCCGCCGAAGAAAAGCCTGCCAAAGCGAATTCTTTTGGGCGTCCTGGCTTTACTGTTCGTCCTGTCGGTTATCCTGAATATCGAGCTGCTGGTGCTGATAAGGGCCGGGCAGACGCGGGGACTGGTCGAGGTCGTCCTGCAAGACGGGCAAAAGGATCAGGTCGTCGCCACGTACACCGTCCAGGGCATGATTGACGCCAAGGCGGCTTCGGGCTTCGAAAATTTCTACCGCCTGGTGCAGAAGGAAAAAAACGTCAAGGCGGTGGTAATCCGGATCAATTCCGGCGGTGGCGGCGTCTCGGCCAGCAATCAAATCTACCGGCGCGTAAGGGATATTCGCCATAAGCTTAACAAGCCGGTGGTCGTATCAATGGGCAGCGTGGCCGCCAGCGGCGGCTACTACATCGCAGCGCCGGCTGAGAAAATTTACGCCGAACCGACCACCTCAACCGGCAGCATAGGGGTGGTGGCGGTTTGGCCGGTGCTGAAGGGCCTGA
>JAXIHJ010000058.1:0-2711 GCA_034189755.1 Planctomycetota bacterium | reverse complement strand
GGCATGGACCTCCTGGCGCGTGGTTCGGCCTGCTCATTAGTGTTATGCGCCTGGACAACAGGATAGGTCCGGACATTGGCTACGCCGGCGTTGATCTGTCCTGTTTCGTAGCCTTGCGGGTGAAATCGCCAGCCGGGCACCGGATGATAGAAGCGGCAGTATTCGCCCCATCCGTAGGCGAGCGTAACCAGCCCGCCGTAGCCCAACCGCCGGCCTTGATAGACGATCTCCCCATCTTCATCCGGCAGGATGGGGTTGTGGTAGTCGTTCATGCGGTCGGAGCCGACGTGGTTCCAGTAGTTGAGGTTGCGCGTCGGGATCGCGTAGGAAAGTGCAATCCGCCCGGACCGGTCCTCGGCTTCCACGTAGAACGGCCCGTCCTGCGTCATGGGAAACTCGATAGTCTCATCCAACTGCCCGCCGGCCGGGAAAAACTCTCTTATCACCCGCAGGCCGGAGTACAGGCGCACCTGCTTAAGATCCTTACTCGACCGGACCTTCAGATGAATCCGAGCCACGTCGCCGACGTTCCACAGGAAGTACCGCTCCCACGGGTCGGAAATAAAATCCTCTACCCAGAACCGCTCTATGACCGGACCGTTGCTGACGTAGCTCGGCACGATGTCCGTGGCAATATGCTTGCGCAGTGAGGGGACGTCCTTGGCGAACAGGTGCAGCTTGAAGCCTTCGGCGGCGACCTGCTCCAGTTCGTCCGGCCTCCAGAGCCGATGCGAAACGATGGGCGCCGCGCTGAAGCCGGCGTTGGCCTGAATCGCACGAAACCAGTCTGCCGCACCGGTAAACGAGTTCATCCCGCGGAAGCTGGCGACCTCGAAGGCGTTGAAGCCGCCCAGGTTCTCAGGCCGCATCCCGTTGAGCTTGGGCTGGGCCAAAACGTATATGCCCATGTTCTGCTCGCCGGTGGTCAGAAGCGTATCGATGAACAAATAATTCCCGCTGTGCAGCCCGTGGGAAGGCGGCCACTTGTCGATATTGACGGCGAAGCCCACGCTGGTTTTTTCGCGCAGGAACTCCTTGCGGTCATAAACCCAGACCTTTTCGCCCGCGACGAATTCCACGCCCGGAATGGCCACGAAATCTTCATCGCTGGCGGCCAGGCAGTCGGCCTTCAGTTGCTCCCAGACATGTCGGCTCTCGATTCTGTCGGTAAAGGCCAGAAACTTCAGGCCAAGCGACCTGGCCTTGTCGGCCCACTGCTTGACGGTGTACAGCCCACCGCTGTGGTTGCTGTAGACGCCGAATACGCCGGCAAACGCAGGTGCGTCGTCCAGGTCGTGATACGGCTTCAGCTCGACGCCCCCGGCCTTGGGCAGCGGCGGCAGGCTGCCCGGCTTGTAACCGCCACAAACACCCGACTTCTGAGAAGGCTCACCGAGCCAGTTGAAGAGGTTCGTAAACAGGCGGTAGCCGTCGCCTTTTTCCAGGCACCAGCCGATCTCGTAGGCCAGGTGATAGCCGTTGTTGACGTAGAAGGACGAATGGCCCATAAACAGCGCCACGCGCCCTTTTCCGTACGTTCTGACCACCAGCAGCAGTGGCTTGGTTCGATACGTCTTGGCGGTCTCAGCCGTTTCGCTGCCGGTTATGATGACCTTCCACGGCTCGCCCAGACGCTTGATGGTACCGGTGAACATCGGCCACCACAGCGTCTTGACCTGCTCCGTTACCGCGTGCGGCTCGATACACTCGGTGCTAAAGGCTTGGTAGAAACCCCGCGGGGCCAGCAGCGGAAACACGTGAACGCGTGAGGCGTCCTTTTCAACGACCTTTTCCCTGCCGACCTCGGCGTCCAGGTCGGCCAGCAGCTTGTTGAGTACGAAATCCCACTGCTCGGTGTAGTGCATCTCGTCGTAAAACAGCAGCAGGCCGCCGCCGGCTTTGACGTGCTCCAACAGGAGCTTGTTCCCCCGATCGACGAGGCCGGCTTGGTCCTTGCGGTCGCCGAGGGCGCCTTCAGCCGTTTCCTGAACCAGGATGACGGTGTTGAACTGCTTGAGCCGCTCGGCTGTTAAATCCGCAAGCGACAGGCTGCCTACGCGGTAGCCGTCCTGCGTGAGCTTCTTTTCCAGCTCCGGGTCGATCAGGAAGCGGATGCCTACGCCGACCTGCCCGGTAACAAGAACAGCCGGCTTTTGGGCCAGGGCATAGCCGGCGGTACTTACGAGAACCAAAAACAATGTTGCGAACAGAGACATTGCACTTCTCATTGTGTGGCCTTTCATTGGGAGTTCTGTTTCGTGTGGAGGGTATCAGGGAAACAAGCTACTCATTCATTATAATCCCAGTGTTGCTTGTACTCGTCGGAATCGTGATACGACCAGGCTGTTTCGTCGCCATGATGCCACTCGGCATGGCCGTCGGCAAGCAGGAAATTGGCGCCGTCCAGATGCCGCGTGGGAATATAGTATCCTTCGCTTCGCTCATATGCTTCCCATATTTCCGCAATGACTTTGGTATTTCCTTTGAGCTGGGCTTTGAAGGAAAAGTCGATATTCACGATCAAATTCTTTTCCGGATAGCCAAGGAACACAGCTTCTTCGGTCCTGTAAGTACTAACTTCAACGACATGAATATGATCTCCTTACCAAAAGCATCGATTTTTTCGCCGGAAGGTTATGGGGTGACCGTTGCATAGAGCAACTCCTTCTCCTGGTTTGGGGCTGCCTGGCTCAATGATCGCCAGGCCACCA
>JAXIHJ010000057.1:0-8133 GCA_034189755.1 Planctomycetota bacterium | reverse complement strand
TAGGACGAAGGCCACCGGAAATGATATTCACTGCTGGCAGGCGCAGTCAAGGCTGCAATGCGGCTTCAGTTGGGCCTTGACAGCCCGGCCGGGGCCACCTACCATCCCGATGCGAATTTATGGACGCGACGAGAAGGGAAAATCCATGAGATACAAACACGCCGGGCCGGTCTGTCTCGCACTATTCGTTACTGTTCTGGCCGCCGGCTCCAGCTTCTCGGCGCCGCCGGTATTGAATATACCCGACACTGCGCTGCGGGACCAGCTACTGGCGGTGCATGAAAAACAGATCGAAAGCCGCGTGAAATATTGGGCGGACATGATCCGTACCGCCGAGAATGAAAAGGACATTTTAGCAGCGCGCGACGGGCTGGTCTCAGATTACCTGGCCTACGACAGCGTTGCGTATCGCTATTCCTATGCCCGTCTTACGGCCAAGCACTGCACGCCGCTTCTGAAGCTGAATAACCCCGCCAAGCAAATCAACGTGTCGCTCGTCATTTCGCGGATGCCGCAGGTTGCAAGCCAGTCGGCCCTGGACAAGATGGTCGTCCACGCCAACCCGGCTGTGCGATACCTGGGCTGGGCCGGTTACGGCTCTTTGCGGATGCTGATCTTGGCGCAGGGTTCGACCTACCAGCGCAAGATGTACACCTCGCTGGCCAAGGCTGCCGATAAAGAGACCTCGGCTCCGGTGGTCGGCATGATCTTTAAGGTGCTGAACCTGCCACCTGTGGCGACGGGGCTTGTCGCCGCCGCCGACCTGCGTGAAGCCCGAAAGCAGTTCTTCGTGATCATCGAGAAGAACTGGCCGACGCGATGCCGGCAGGTGCTGGGCGGCGATGCGCAGATGGCCGAGGCCTGCCAAAAAGCCATAGCCGCCCTGTCCGGCTTTGCCCCCGTCATGAGCGAAGGCAAGCGGGGACTTAAGGAAATGCTCCAGATGATCGTCGATATGGCGTGGTGTTCGGCCAGGGCTTACGACCTGGGGACGATAGGCAAAACCGTGGTAATCGGCGAGATCAAACTAAAAACACAGGCGAAGATAACCGCCGGCGACCTGCCCAGTCCCGGGCAAGACACCACGCGGGAAGTTACTGTCATAACGGTGCCGCGTAGCGTCAGGATCACAAAAACCGCAACGAAGCGGTATTCGTTCTGCGCAGCCGGCAAGGACCTGGTCAAGCTTACAAAAGCCGTCTCGGACCATGGTTCGGTAACGGTTCAAAAGAGACTTAACGGCCAGGCCGTGGTAAATCACAACCTCGTTCTGCTGAAAAACTGTGAGACGCTGCTTAAAGAAATGACCGGAAAGCCAAGCATCCACATTGAAAAGGCCCTGACCGACCCTGACATACCGCCGCCGCGCGGCGCAGCGGTCCGCATGGCCGTGCTTGACTGGATCGGCGAGCTGAAGGACTCGGGCGTGGTCGAGCCGAAAATCCAATCCCCCAAGTAGCCCGCAGAGGCCCAAGCCGGCGGTGGCCCAATACAGGCAATGAAATGGTTTTACATTATTTCGCTGGGAACCGTCTTGTTCCTGTCGCTGGCGCCGTTCATGCTGCTGGAGGCGCCCAAGCCGGACAGGTTCGCCGGAAAGATAGTTGCCTATAACGTCTATCTCTCGAAGGTTAAGTCAATTGATCCGGCCACCTGCGGCGACGTCACCAGCACCGTTATACAGACGAATTTTTATGAAGGCCTCTACACCTATCACTATCTCAAGCGTCCGGTGGAGGTGGTTCCGCAGCTGGCCGACGGGATGCCCGAAATATCCGACGACGGACTGACGTGGACCATCAGGATTAAGAAAGGCCTTAAGTACGCTCGCAACCGCTGTTTTGGACGGGACGAAACCGGCCGGCCCGGGACACGGACCGTTACGGCTGAGGACTTCGTACTGGCCTTTAAGCGCATAGCCGACTATCACCTGACAACAAAGCTGTCGCTGGCGTTCATAGAGGATAAGATAGTCGGGATAAAAGACTATCGCGGCCGCACTCGGCGGTACCAGCCGGGAAACTTTCGACGCTACACTGAGCAGGATATTGTTGGCATAAAGGCTGTTGACGAACACACACTGCGGATTCGGCTTAACAGGCCGTTTCCGCAGTTTCAGTTCGTTCTCGCCATGCACGTCTACGCGCCGATTCCACATGAGGTTATCGGCTACTATGTCGAACGGGAAAATGGCGGCGTGGAGATACCCATAGCTGCGCGGACACCGGAGATTACCGATTATCGTTCGGCTGTTGGCACGGGTCCGTATATCCTTACCGAATGGGTCAAGGCCGGCAGGATCGTACTGGAACGCAACCCGGATTTCCGTGAGGACTTCTATCCCTCCGAAGGCGGACCCGGCGACGAAGAAGCAGGCCTGCTCGCCGACGCAGGCAAGCGCGTGCCATTCGTAGACGTCCGATACCTGCTCTTTGTCCAGGAAAACAACCCGGCCTGGATGATGTTCGAGAACAAAAAACGTGATACCGCCAACATCCCGCGCGACGTCTACACGCAGGTTATCACCCCCGACAAGCGGCTGCTTCAAAAATGGGAAACACAGGGCGTCCGCCTGATCAAGGACGCCTACCCCGCGGTGTACTGGCTGGCGTTCAACATGGAAGACCCCGTTCTGGGCGGCAGCAAGTCGCTTCGCCAGGCCTTGTCGCTTGCCTATGACGTCGAACAACATATCGAGATTCTCTTCAACGGGCGCGGAATCCGCGCGTTGAACACGATTCCATCCGGTTTCAAGGGCCATGCCGAGGCAGGGCCCAGCCCATACGCCCGTCTGGACCTGGCCGCCGCCAGGAAGAAGCTTACCCAGGCCAAGGCCGAGCTTGTCGCCGCCGGCGTGATAAAACCGGCGGATCCCATCCCCGAGCTGACGCTGCATCTGGGCGGCGTGGATGAAAACTCTCGACGGATGGGCGCGTTCGCGCAGCGGCAGTTCGGGAAGATAGGCGTCAGGCTTCGCGTCGAGCTGAACGACTGGCCCACGCTGCAAAAACTGGTCCATAACAAGCAATGTCAAATCTACGCCATGGGCTGGCACGCTGACTTTCCCGACGCGGAAAATTTCCTGCAACTGTACTATTCACCGAACATCAAGCGCGGAACGAACAATACCAACTACTCCGACCCCGCCTTCGACGCACTTTACGAACAGGCTGAGACAACCGTTGATGAGCAAAAGCGGATTCCGCTCTACGCGAAGATGACTCGAATACTCAATGAGGACTGTCCTGTTTTGCTTCTGACGGAGCCGATTATCTACGTACTTGCCTATGACTGGGTCTACAACATCAAGCTGCACCCGGTCGGCTACGGATACGGCAAGTATCGGCGGATCGATGCCAATATGCGGCGGCTGAAGGGGGGCAGATAATATGCTGCGGTTCATCCTCCGCCGGCTTGGCCAGGCCGTGCTGACAATCTTCGGCGTCATGCTCATCAGCTTTCTGCTGTTTCGCGGCATTGCCGGCGACATTGCCGCCATTCACGCCGGTGATAAAAGCTCCGAGCAGTACAAGGCCGAGTGGCGCCACCGCCACGGCTATGACCTTCCGCTGCTGCTTAACGTCCACCGCCGGCTTGTGGTGGAAGATAAAACTTCCGGCCCGTCGCGCCTGGAGGTCCTGGATGTCCGGGACCGCAACAGGTTCAGCCGGACGGGCGACGTGCTGGAACTCATCCTCTCCGACGATAGCGACCACGTCCGCCTTGGGCGGTACGTGCGGTTCCTCTCAGCCGAAAGCCCCGTCGAGGAACTAACCGGCGGAAAGCCCCTGGCCGGCCTGCGCGAGAAGAAGTCTGACCCGCAGCCCGGCCAGGCCCTGCTGAAGTTTACTCTTTCCGACGGCAAGGTCCTGGAAATAGACGTAACCGGCTCGAAGACGGTCGGCCAGTTGATCCGCCGGATAAACGAATCGCCGCAGAACATCGACCCGGCTACGCACCAAAAGCTCGTCGAATCGCGAATTTCCGACTGGACGTTCGGCGATTTGTTCGACGCCCAATTCTGGCCGTACCTGCTGCACTCGGTTACCTTCCAGGCCCGAAGCCTGAAGAACAACCAGAAGCTGACCGATATCATCGCCGAGCGTGCTCCTTACAGCCTGTCGCTGACCATACCGGCCATGGCCGTCGGCTGGCTGGTCGGAATGGTGATTTCATGCTTCGTAGCCTACTATCGCGACAGCGTAATCGACAGGCTCGGCGTGCTTCTGAGTGTTCTGGGGATGTGCATTCCGTTCCTGGCATTCATGATTATCGGCCAGTGGGTCATGTTCCGGCTGGCCCCCGACCACGCCTACGGACTGACGACCAGCCGGGCCAATATATATGCGCCCGTCGCTATCATGGTTTTTGCCGGGCTTGGCAGGACGGTGCGATTCTATCGAACGGTAATCCTGGACGAGACCGGTCGCGACTACGTTCGGACGGCCCTGGCCAAAGGCGTGTCGGTGCAGTCGGTGCTCTTTAAGCACGTGCTGAAAAATTGCATGCTTCCCATCCTGACGAACCTGATTCTATCCATTCCATTTTTGATTATGGGCAGCCTGCTTGTGGAAAGTTATTTCGGAATCTCCGGCCTGGGCGATTTGTTCCTGACCAGCATCCAGGACGGAGACGAGCCGATTATGAACGGGCTGGTTTTCCTGACGGCCCTGATTTACACGATTGGACTGCTGGTTACCGACTTGAGCTACGCGGTGTTCGACCCGCGCATCAGGCTGCAATGAGAAAATGAATTCCGACCGGCACAAAGTTTCGAAGCCTGCCGAACCCGCCGAGCCTCCGGCCGAAAAGGGCCGAAGCCTCCTGGCGGACGCCAGGCGCAAACTTGTGCGCGACAAGGGCGCCATGGTTTGCCTGGTGGTCATTGTCGCCTATTCGCTGCTGGCCGTGGCGGGTTTCGCCTATGAAGCGCTCGCCAAGCGCGCCGCCGACGATAATCTGCCGACCTTTGCGCAGATGGCCGACCCAAGCCGCACCAACGAGGCTCCGTCGCTGCAATGGCGAAATCTTATGGGCGCCGACTGGCTGGGGCGGCCCGTAATCGTCAAGACGCTGCTTGGGGCGAAGGTCTCCATGACGGTCGGGCTGATGGCCAACGCCATCGCCGTGCCGCTCGGCATGGTTCTCGGCGCGGTGGCGGGCTATTACGGCAGGCGGTTCGACGACGTTATAGTCTGGCTGTACACGACGTTGTCCAGCATTCCGGGCATTGTCCTGCTGATTGCGATGCGGTTTGCCTTCAAGGGTGTAACGGTTTTAGGACTGGACTTAACTGGTATTCACGGCCTGTACATTGCGCTTGGCGTGCTGAGCTGGATAGGCACGTGCCGGCTCGTTCGCGCCGAAACCATGAAACTCCGCGAGTTGGACTACGTTGTCGCCGCGCGGGCGAGCGGCCGAAGCCGCCTGGCTGTTCTTTTCCGGCACATTCTGCCGAACGTAATGCACCTGGGCATCATTAACTTCTCACTCGGTTTTGTCGGTGCGATCAGGGCGGAGGTTATCCTTAGCTATCTGGGCTTGGGCGTGCCGGTCGGAACACCAAGCTGGGGCAGTATGATCAACGCCGCCAGGCTGGACCTGTTCCAGGGACGATGGTGGGAGCTGACGGCGGCTGTGGGCGCGATGTTTCTGCTCGTGCTGGCCTTGAACATCTTCGGCGACCGGCTGAGAGACGCACTGGACCCGAGGCTGAGAAACGTATGAACTTTGTACCCCGTGTGCCGATGGCGATACATGAGAACAACACGCTCCTGAAAGTAACAGGCCTGCGGACCTACTTCCACACGGAGGACGGTCTTGTAAAGGCCGTCGACGGTGTGAGCTTTCGCATCGCGCAAGGGCAGATTTTCGCGCTGGTCGGCGAGAGCGGATGCGGAAAGAGCGTAACGGCCTATTCGATTCTCAGGCTGCTGCCGGTCCCGCCGGCCCGCATCGCCGGAGGACGAATCGAACTGGTCGGAATGGATAAAAACCTGCTCGAACTGACCGAACGGCAGATGCGGGACATCCGCGGCGACCGGATCAGCATGATCTTCCAGGAGCCGATGACCTCGCTCAACCCGGTCTACACCTGCGGCAACCAGATTGTCGAGGCCATCTGCCTGCACAGGCGCCTGGGGCGGCGGGCCGCCACACAGCTCGCCACCGAGCTGCTCCGGAGTGTCGGCATCCCCGCCCCGGCGCAGAGGCTGAACGAATATCCCCACCAGCTCTCCGGCGGGATGCGCCAGCGGGTGATGATCGCCATGGCCCTTTCCTGCGGCCCGAAGCTCCTGATCGCCGACGAGCCGACCACCGCCCTGGACGTTACCATACAGGCGCAGATACTGGACCTGCTCAAAGGCCTTAGCCGCGAGACGAACCTGGGTATCCTGCTCATAACGCACGACCTGGCGGTAGTGGCTGAGAGCGCCGACTTCGTCGCCGTGATGTACGCCTCGAAGATCGTAGAGCAGACGGATACGGCCAGGCTCTTTTCAAAACCGCTGCACCCATATACGCAGGGCCTGTTTCGCTCGCTGCCCCGGCTGGGCGAAAAAAAGCACCGCCTGGAAACGATACCCGGCACCGTGCCGAATCCGCTGAATTTCCCGGCCGGCTGCAAGTTTCACACGCGATGCCCGATCGGCAAAGACCTGCCCCGCTGCCGGCAGCAGGAACCGCCGCTGAAAGAGATTTCACCCGGACATTTCTGCGCGTGCTGGCAGTGCCCCGGATATGAAAACGCAAAGGAAACCGAGCCGAGTAGTCGGACGACATAGAGCGGAATTACACGAAAGGAAATTCCAAATTCCAAGTTCCAAATCACAAACAATTTCCAATAAATCGAAATTCCAGATTCAAAATCCGGTTCTCTTGCGGTTTGGGACATTGGAACTTGGGACTTGGAACTTGGAATTTGTTTGGTATTTGGGATTTGGAACTTGGAATTTTACCGCCTGATGCCGACTAACGACAACAACACGATCCTGGAAGTAACCGGCTTGAAGACATACTTTCCCGTCCGCAGCGGCGCGTTCGGCCGAAAGCGTGTTGTCCGCGCCGTTGACGGCGTTGACCTGACCGTCGCTCGCGGCCGAACGCTCGGACTGGTCGGCGAGAGCGGCTCGGGCAAGACAACGGTGGGGCGGACACTATTGGCGCTGATTCCCGCCACAGCCGGGGAGGTCCGCTTCGACGGGCAGGAAGTTTTCTCGCTCGGCAGGCGCCGCCTGCGGCGGCTGCGGCGGCGGATGCAGATTATCTTCCAGGACCCCTACGGCTCGCTGAATCCGCGCATGACCGTCGGCGACATCATTGCCGAGCCGCTGGCAGTGCACCGAATAGTCCCACGCCGCCGGCGTCAGCGGCGCGTCGGCGAACTGCTCGAGCGAGTCGGGCTGGGGGCTGAGGCCGTCAGGCGATACCCGCATGAGTTTTCCGGAGGCCAGCGGCAGCGCATCGGCATCGCCAGGGCGCTGGCGTCGCAGCCGGACTTCATCGTCTGCGACGAGCCGGTAAGCGCGCTGGACGTATCTATCCAGGCCCAGATTCTCAACCTGCTGAACGACCTGAAGGACGAGTTGGGCCTCAGCTATCTGTTCATAGCGCACAACCTGGCCGTCGTGGAGCACTTCGCCGACGAGGTGGCGGTGATGTACCTAGGCCGAATCGTCGAACGGGCCTGCCGAGATGCGCTTTACGCCGGCCCGCAGCATCCCTACACCGAGGCGCTGCTGTCGGCCGTGCCTCAGCCGACGCCTCATGCCGAGATTCACCGAGTGCAACTGCCCGGCGAGGTGCCCTCGGCCATCGACCCGCCGGCCGGCTGCGCGTTCCATACGCGATGCCCGCTGACAAGAAAACTCGCCAAGGACCTTCCGCAACAGCAGAGGTCCACCATACTCAGCGAAGGCGAGCCGGTGGAGATTGTCGGCAGGTGCACGACCGACAGGCCGCAGCTCGCCGCCACAGCCGACGACCCCGCCCACTGCCACGCCTGCCTGCTGAGATGAAAGTCATTCCTGGCGCACAAAGTTAAAGTGCCCAATGTGGGGAGCACCCTACGAGCCGCGACCGTGAGGGAGCGGTCATTAAGACTTTCGCACCGGTCTGACCGCTCCCTCACGG
>JAXIHJ010000056.1:0-26501 GCA_034189755.1 Planctomycetota bacterium | reverse complement strand
TCCGGTCGCTGCGCTCCCTTCGCCGGCGTCGCCCCGGGGAAACCCTTGACACATTCAGACGTTCTGAGTGAAATATTCAAGACTCAAGGCGCTACACTTTCACGCCGCCCCGCGCCACACTTTTACTCCGCCGCGCACACCTTCCCCTGCGAAGTTGCCGGGCCGCATGATTGGGGAAGTAGTCCAGCTCACGGGCAACAGCGAGCACCTTTTTCCTGGTAAGATTGCTGATCCGGGAGCCGGTCTGAAACGCCAGCGAGACGGTCGTATTTGTAACACCCGCCTTCCTCGCAACGTCTTTTATCGTAGTAGTGATCATCTTCTACTGCTTCTTCGCGAGCTAGCCCCAATAGCGAACAGCCCAATCTCGTGCGGTCTTGCGCCTCAAGCTAGCTACCTATTGTTGCTGAGATTGCAGCGTATCAAGAGCTGCGTTTTCACGTTAAACTAAACATTATCGTATAATGGAGATTTTGTCAAGTTTTTTGTTGTTTAATTAGTTGCTGTCGACGTGGAGCATCCTGCAGAAACAGAACGGGTATATGAGGCTAGGATTGTCACCAAAGCCTCCGTATTGCCACTTTCGCTGACGACGTACAGTTGCTCGCGCAGAAATGGAAAGACCACGGCCGCCCTTACGAGCGGTCGTGGTCTAATGCAATCGGGGCGACTGGATTTGAACCAGCGACCTCTGCGTCCCGAACGCAGCGCTCTAGCCAAGCTGAGCTACGCCCCGCACATGGCGGCTAATCGATAAAATACAAGCCGCCTAATGTATCGCCCTTATCGGCCCAATCAAGGGCCAAGGGCAAAACAAAATGCCCGGGCCTGTGCGTTGTAAGCCGAGTTCTGTTCCGCCGCGCCGGTCGGGCTGCCGACGCAGCGGCGAAGGCCATTTGTCTGGACCTGCCTTTACAGACAGGCTCTCCATACGGAAGCGGCCTACCCGCGACTCTGTGTAAAACAGGTTTGAACCACACCATAAGTCGCTGCTTGGCCTTGCACCCGGTGGGGTTTGCCTTGCCGACCGACTCGCGCCGGCCGCGGTGCGCTCTTGCCGCACCTTTTCACCCTTACCCTCCTTCGCCGAGGCTTGAGAGGGCGGTATCCTTTCTGTTGCACTTTCCCTGTCCCGCTTCGCCTTGCAGGGCTGCGCAGGACGGTGGGTGTTGCCCACCACCGTGGTTCAGTGGTGCTCGGACTTTCCTCCCCCTGCCGCCCGATTGCTCGGGAGACAGGGAGCGGCCTTCCACGCGCCAGGCCCACAAAGCATTATACCGCCGACAGGCCGGCTGCGCGAACGTGAAAATCCTTTATCGGGCCTCGGTGCCGTTACGGCGCGGGTCATTGACTTCTGTTTCTTCGGCCGTCACAATGCGCCTTTGCAAACGACTGTTCGATACAGTGCAACCTTCTTGTGGAGCCCGCAGCCGTGTTGAGTAGCGCAACAGAACACAAAATCCACGAGCTAATCGAGGCAAAGGACTTTGCCACACTGAAAACCGTGGTTAGTGAGGGGGAGGTTCACGATCTGGCTGAGTTGATGGGCGATCTGGCCGACGAGGACCGCGCCATTGCCTTTCGCCTGTTGCCTCAGGACATAGCAGCGAAAATTTTCGGCGAGTTCGAGATCGAGCAGCAGGAAGAGATGTTGAGGAACCTTTCCTCGGAAAAGGTCGCCGGCATCCTCAACGAGATGCCTCCTGACGACCGGACCGAGCTGCTGGAAGAACTGCCCGGCGAGTTGGCCCAGCGGCTGCTAAGCGCGCTGCGCGGCGACGAGGCAACGGTCGCCCGCAATCTGCTAGCCTATCCGGAAGATAGTATCGGGCGCCTGATGACGCCGGAATACGTCGCGGTCCGGCCGGACAGGACCATCGAACAGGTATTCGCCCACATACGCCAGGTCGCGCCGACCAAGGAAACACTGAACGTTATGTACGTTGTGGACGAACACTCGAAACTTCTCGACGAGATGCCGCTGGAAGAGCTGGTGCTGGCCGAGCCGAGCGCGAAGGTGGGCGATCTGATGGACGAGCAGTTCGTCGCGCTTCAGGCAACCGACGACCGGGAAGCCTCCATCGAGGAGTTCAAAAAATACGACGCGGTCGCCATGCCCGTAGTGGATCGCCGGGGCGTGCTGGTCGGCATAGTTACCGTCGACGACGTGCTGGACGTAGCCGAAGAGGAGGTTACCGAAGACTTCCAGAAGGTTACCGGCATGGCGGCGCTGGAGAGCAGTTATTTCGCCACCGGCTTCTGGGGAATGCTCCGAAAGCGCCTGCCGTGGCTTATGCTGCTGCTGGTCGCGCAGATGTTGACGGCTGTGACCTTGCTGGGTTTTGAAAAGCTTCCATTGTTTGCGGTGTTGATAATCTTCATGCCGCTGATTAACTCGCCCGCCGGCAACACCGGCTCGCAGACGGCCGGGCTTATGATTCGCGGGCTGGCCGTCCAGGAAATCAAGCTGGGCGACTGGTGGCGAGTGCTGCTGAGGGAACTGCTGCGAGGATTGACACTGGGCGTATCGCTGGCGGTCCTGGGGTTCGCGGCTGCTAAAGTGTTGAGTTCCTATTCCGACAGGGTCAGTCCGGACCAGGTTACACAAATCGCCTTCGCGGTCTGTCTAGCCATCGTCACGGCTGTGAGCCTGGCCAACATCATCGGCTCGATGCTGCCTTTTTTCTTCAAGCGAGTCGGGCTGGACCCGGCCGTTACCTCCGGGCCTTTCATCGCCTCGCTCATGGACGTCTCCGGCATCGTGATTTACTTCTCCATAGCCACGGCCCTGCTGGCAACGCTGAGTTAGGGGCACAATCCTGCCGACGGCGCGATGCAAGATTAGAGTTTTCAATGCGTTTGTCTTAGGATAACTTACCTTCCCGGTGCGTATTGTATTGTTAGAGGGCGTGTCCTTGCCGGAACCGCCCGCAGGAGAGACAGCTATGACCCAGGCGTCGAAGCAGCCGGCGGACTTGCGCATCATTGAGAATCTCAACAAGGCCAAGGCCAAACTGCTAGCCGAACTGCACAAGGTCATAATCGGTCAGGATGCCGTCATCGAGATGTTGTTGCAGGCGATGCTTAGCCGCGGGCACTGCTTGCTGGTGGGCGTGCCCGGTCTGGCCAAAACACTCATGATCTCCACGCTGGCCGACGTGCTCAAGCTGTCGTTCAAACGCATCCAGTTCACGCCGGATTTGATGCCGTCCGACATTACCGGCACAGACGTGATTGAAGAGGACCTGACCACCGGCCGGCGCGCGTTTCGGTTCGTCAAAGGCCCGGTTTTTGCCAATGTGATCCTGGCCGATGAAATCAATCGCACGCCGCCCAAGACACAGGCGGCGCTCTTGCAGGCGATGCAGGAGTATTACGTAACAGCCGGCGGAAACACATACTCGCTGGAGCAGCCCTTTTTCGTCCTGGCCACGCAGAACCCGATCGAGCAGGAAGGTACCTATCCGCTGCCCGAGGCCCAGTTGGACCGCTTTATGTTCATGGTGCTGGTGGATTATCCCTCGCGAGACGAGGAGCGGCTAATCGCCAAGACGACTACGATGCCGAGCCAGTCGGTCCCTGAGACGGTATTGGGCCAGGAAGATATCCTGGCGCTACAGCGAATAGTCCGTAAGATTCCGGTCTCGCAGCACGTGGTGGACTACGCGGTGAACCTCACGCGGGCGACGCGCCCGCCGGACAGCACCGCCCCGCAGTTTGTCAAGGATTACCTTACCTGGGGCGCCGGGCCCCGGGCGGCGCAGTATCTGATCCTCGGCGCAAAGAGCCGGGCGATGCTGAGAGGCCGGTTCCAGGTTGCCTGCGAAGATGTTCGTGCGGTAACGCACACTGTGTTGCGCCATCGAATCTACACCAACTTCAACGCCGACGCCGAGTCCGTGACGCCCGACAGCGTCATCGAGATGCTCCTACAGGCCATACCCGAACCGCAGGCTCAGGATTACGCGGCCGAACAGGCCGGCCCCGGCGAATAGACCCGGCGCGACGGATAAGCGGCAGTTGGCTTCAGAGAGGAAGTATAAGAGTGTTACGAGCTACGGCGGCCGCGAGTTGGCTGTTGGCGGGTCTTGGAATACTCGCCACGGCGGCAATCGGCAAGCCGGGCGACACACCAACGCCCGCCGCCGAAGCCTATCTCTCAAACGTCCTGAACGATCCGGACTCCTCGGCCTGGGCCATAGCGACACTGAAATCTACCGACGATAAGCGGCTGCTCCCGCTTCTGAAGGCCCTGGCGCGATGCGGCGATGAGCATAGGCGCCGTGTAGCCACAGCGGCACTGGGCGAATTGGCCGGCGATGAAGCGGTTGAAGCACTACTGGAACGAATCCATAAAGACACCGCCCGGCAGGTTCGCCGTGAGGCCGCCGTCAGGCTTGCGCAGCTTAGGCAGATTCCGCCCAGCCATTTAGTCGAGATGCTTCAGGATCCCGATGAGACCATTCGTTGCCTCGCGGCCCGTGGGTTGCTGCGACGCGGCCATGGACAAGCCGCGGCAGAGACACTGAGGCAACTGACCGGCTCGAAAGACCTGGCTACCGCCTGCATGGGGCGGGTCAGCCTGCTGGGGATGGGGCGTCGCGAACAACTGGCACCGCTGCGCAAGCTCGTGCAAAACGATCAGACTCCGCCCGGAGTCCTGATGCTCCTTATGGAACAGATCGTTGAAGACAAGACATCCGCAGCGGCCGAACTGGCGGAGGCTCTGACCGGGCCGGACAAGCCCGTGCCGCTTCGCCTTGCAGCCTACCGCGCAATCTCGACGGTTTCCGACCGTGCGCCGGTCGTTATGGGTAATGCGATCCGCAACTCTCGCCACATGGTGTTTCGCGTGCGTCTTTTGAACATACTTGCCTCAAGCCGGAACGCCGGCGTAGCGCTTCGGGCCGTCAGCGAACGAAACGAGACGGTGGGTCTGCTGGCGCGGTTCGAGCTTATGCGGGCGGACCGACCGAAGGAAGCCGCCGATCTGGCGTGCAGGGTCATTGCGGCCGGGCACCCGGTCGTGGTCGGTTATCTGCTGGACCGCGCTCGGCAAGACATCGATGACCGCAGAGCCGAATGCGGCCTCTACGTCCCGGCACTACGAGCCTACCTCGACTCGTTCGATTCCCGCGTCCAGACGATGCAGCCGGAACACGTCTACGTCGCCCGCGCCGCTGCGCTGCTCATCGACCTTGGCGAGCCTCAAGGCCTGGCCGACCTCAAGAAAATTCTTGCCGGACGCCACTGCGCGTTCGTTCGCGCCGTCGCCGCCGGCCTGCTTCAGGCGAAAAGCCGCGCCGCATGTGAGCTGGCTCGGCCGCTGCTGAAAAGCCCCTACAGCGAACTAGTCACCGATGCAGCGCTGACGCTTGGCCGCTTTGGCGCAACTGACTCGGCCGAACATCTGCGAGCTATGCTCGAGAATCCCGGGCGATACGCCGGGCCGGAGGTCGTGCTGGCAAGCTGGTATCTGCTGAGTATTTTCGGCCAGCCCCAGGCTGCCGCTGAACGGCTCGCCCGCCAAGTTCGATAAGAGCACCTAAGAAGCAATAGACACCGCACGTCTTGGTTTTTTGTAACCCCTTTTATATAAGCAGATTAAGACGCACGTGGCAACATGGTCCCAACCCCCAGGAAAAAAACTGAAAACAAGGCATTTTTTTACTTGCCGATTCTTTGATAAAACATACAATGTTCACCTCATTGAACTTTTGCCGTGTCCGAGAATGTGATGGCTGCCGTAGCTAAAAAGAAAAAGCTGACGCCTTCTCTGGAGAATTACCTGGAGGCGATCCTGATCCTTGAGCGCACGGGGCGGGTCGCGCGAGTTCGTGATATTGCCAAGCGGCTTGAGGTTGGCATGCCTTCGGTTACAGCCGCCCTGAAGACGCTGGCCAAGCGCGACATGGTCAATTATGACCCCTACCAGGTCGTTACGCTCACGGCCATGGGCCGACAGGCGGCGGAGCGAGTCAGCGGACGACACCAGGCCATTCGCAGGTTCCTGACGGACGTGCTGGGTTTGGATTCCGAAAGCGCCGACGCCAACGCCTGCCGCATGGAGCATTCCGTTGACGAGAAGCTGATGCGGCGTCTGAGCGAATTTGCGGAGTTTATCCATTGCTGTCCACGGGCGGGCCAGGGGTGGATCGACGCATTTTATAAAAGCTGCTCGAATGGGATTAATCCGGACCTATGTCCGGAGTGTCTTGCTGAAACCGTAAAGCAGTTCAGATCGCTTCATAAGGAACAGGGCAACGCAATGATCAGAACGCTGGCTGATATTAAGCCCGGCCAAAAGGCCAGAATCACGCGTATAGCCGGCGCAGCGGCTGCGAACCGCCGACTGGTTGATATGGGTTTGGTTCGCAATACTGTTGTGTCGGTGCTTCGCGTTGCGCCGCTGGGCGATCCGATGGAGATCAAGGTGCGCGGCTACAACCTTTCACTCCGGAAGGCCGAGGCCGAAGGCATCGAGGTGGAGTAGGATCCTGTGAGTGTTAAGGATAAAGGCGAAGCGACAGCCATGCCGCTGGCGATGGCGTCGGTCGGCCAGGAAGTTACATTTCACAGCGCCCATGGCGGGAGGGGGTTCCAGCATCGCCTGGCGGAGATGGGCCTGACGCCGGGCATAAGCTTCCGCGTGTTGGCCAAGGGCAGCCCGGGGCCGTTCATAATCACCGTCAAGAACACAAGGCTCCTGCTCGGCCACGGCATGGTCCATAGGATTCGAGTCAGTCTTATCTAAGCTTGCGTAAGGACGCTGCCCATGAAAAGCAGGTACACCATTGCCCTGGCCGGAAACCCCAACGCCGGCAAGACCACGGTCTTCAACGCCATTACCGGTTCCCGCCAGCACGTGGGTAACTATCCCGGCGTAACGGTCGAGAAGAAGGAAGGCTTCGCCCGCCACAACGACGTGGAGCTGAACATCGTGGACTTACCCGGCACATACAGCCTGACCGCCTACAGTGTTGAAGAAGTCGTCGCGCGAAACGTCCTGCTGGAAGACAAGCCCGACGTCGTGGTGGACATCGTTGATTCGTCTAACCTCGAGCGTAACCTTTACCTCGCCACGCAGCTTGCCGAGTTGTCCGTGCCGCTGGTGCTTGCGTTCAACATGTCCGATGTCGCCGAAAACCGCGGCTGCAACATCGACGAGCAGGCCCTGGCTGAGTTGCTCGGCGTGCCGATTGTCAAGACCGTCGGCCACAAGAACAGGGGAATAAGCGCGTTGCTGGACGCGGTGGTAGCCATCGCCCAAGACCCCGCCGCAGCCATCGCCAAGCAGCGCCGGCCCAACTATGGCCCGGAGATCGAGCCGCACGTTAAGCAACTGACGGACCTGATTCGCCAAAGATGCCGGCTTGACCATCACGACCGCTGGTTCGCCGTCAAGCTGCTGGAAGGCGACGAGGAAACGGCAAGGCGGATTAACCGCCTTTGTCCGGCCCACACCGAGGAATTGCTTGCCGAGGCCGACCGGATCAAACACCACGTCGAAGGCATCTGCGGCGACCCGGCCGAGATTATTCTCGCCGACCGGCGCTACGGTTATATCTCCGGGGCCTGCACCGAATCGGTAACGCAGACCGTCGAGGCCCGCCATGCCAGCAGCGACAAAATCGACGCGGTGCTGACCAATCGCTGGCTGGGGTTGCCGATATTCGCGCTGCTGATGTACATGGTTTTTCAGTTTACTTTTGCGTTCGGCAACCCGGCGGTGGATTTCCTGGACGGGCGGCTGGGCGAACTGCGAAGCTGGGTCATCGAGGCTTGGCCGGGCCAGGGCGTACTGGAAAGCCTGGTCGTTGACGGCATAATCGGCGGCGTAGGGCAGGTGGTCGTGTTCGTGCCGCTTATCATGCTGCTGTTTATGGCCATTTCCATACTGGAGGACACCGGCTACATGGCCAGGGCCGCCTTCGTAATCGACCGGCTGATGCACAAGATCGGTCTGCACGGCAAGAGCTTTATTCCGATGTTGATTGGTTTTGGCTGCACCGTGCCCGGCATCATGGCCACACGCACGCTCGAAGCCCGCCGAGACCGGCTGACCACCATACTTGTGCTTCCGCTGATGAGTTGTGCGGCCCGTATGCCGATCTACCTGCTTATACTCGGCGCCTTCTTCCCGCCGCGGACAGTCTTTAAGGCATTGGGCATATTCAACGTGACCAACCAGGCGATGCTGCTTTTTGCGATATATCTAATCGGCATCATCCTGGCGATAGTCTGCGCCAAGCTCTTACGGAAGACACTGCTGCGCGGAGAGGCGATGCCTTTCGTTATGGAACTGCCTCCTTATCGCATGCCGACCGTCAAGGGCCTGGCCATACACATGTGGGAGCGGACCTGGCTGTACCTCAGAAAGGCGGGGACGATTATCCTGATGATTGTCGTCATCCTGTGGGCGATGGCGACCTGGCCGGCCTTGAGCGAAACCCAGGTCCAAACATTCGAGCAGCAACGTACCACCATCGCAGCAAGGGCCGACCTGGGCAAAGAACAAATCCGGGACAGACTTTCGGAAATCGACAACGCCGAGCTGGAGGCCGGGCTGGAGCACTCCGCCATCGGCAGAATCGGCCGGGCCGTCGCACCGGTGCTTCGGCCGTGCGGGTTCGACTGGAAAATCTCCACCGCCATGCTGGGCGCATTTGCCGCCAAGGAGGTGTTCGTCGGGCAGATGGGCCTGATTTATTCCGTCGGCGCCGATGCCGACGAGCAGTCGCATCTGTTGCGCGACCGGCTTGCGGCGGAGTATTCACCGCTTCAGGGTTTCTGCATCATGCTCTTTTGCCTTATCAGCATGCCATGCATGGTCACCGTGGTGGTTACCGCGCGCGAGAGCGGCTCGCTGAAGTGGGCGTTGTTGCAGGTAAGCTACCTGACCGTCTTGGCGTGGGTCATAACGACGGCTGTGTATCAGGCAGGAAGCGCTCTGGGCATGTAGGAGAGCGAAGATCATGTGGCAACATGTAATTGTGGGCATCATCATCGTACTGGCCGTCGGATACGGAGGCTATACCTTCTACCGCTGCCTGAGAGGCAAAGGCTGTTGCAAATGCTCATCCTGTGACAATTGCCACACGCCGGAATCCATTACCGAGGCCGGAAAGACCTCCACTTAAACTCTCTGCGACTCTGAAAAACCCTGAATCGGCACCGTGAAAAGGCCAGATGCTAAAACATCGGTAATATTTTTATGGGATTCGTGCTAATTGCGCTGTGCTTTCGGTGTGCTCTGAATAGGATTTGCCCCGTTCAGATTGCGAAACAGTTGAACTGGAGTATGGCATGCGTCTGACTCGAATTTTTGGAATCGTTTTAGTCCTTTTGGGTTTGTGCGGAAACTTGTTTGCGGTGGAGCCGCCCTCGTGCGAGGGCGGCAAATGGCCGGCCTTGGCTGAGCGGGAGACGTTGACGGACAATTGGTTTAGCCTGGGCGAACGGCTTGCCGACAGCGGCATTGCCGTTCGTCTCAGCCTGACCCAGGTCTATCAGATAAACCTCTCCGGCGGCCTGGCGACGCATCGCCGCGCCGGGCGGCATACCGGCAGCTACGACCTGGAAGTCGATCTGGACCTCGAAAAGCTCCTGAACATTCCCGGAGGCTCGATATACGTAAATGCCGAGGGCAGTTGGTCTGACGGCCTGGATGAATCTTCCGTCGGGAGCGTCTTCGGTGTCAACGGTGACGCCAGCGGCTGCCGTGCCATTGACTTGGCCGAGCTGTGGTACGAGCAGGCCATGCTTGCCGGCAGGCTGCGTGTCCGCATCGGCAAACTCGACCTAACCGGCGGGTTCGAACATCGCGGCTGCCCGGTAGCCTTCGACTGCAACGCCTTTGCCAACGACGAGTCCTCGCAATTTCTTAACGGCGCGCTGGTGAACAATCCGACGATCCCGTTTCCCGACAAGGGCCTGGGCGTGATGGTGTACTACAATCCGCTGGCCGGTTGGTACGTCTCAGCCGGCTGCGCCGACGCCCAGGCCGACGTTCGGGAGACCGGCTTCAATACGGCGTTCCACGATGGAGATTACTTTTTCGGCATCTTTGAAACGGGCATTGTCGGGCGGCTGCCTTCGAGCAACGGTGTGCTCGTTGGCGCCTATCGTGCGGGCCTCTGGTACGACCCGCAGCCTAAGGAGCATTTCGACAGCGGCAGGATCAAGCGCGACGACGTGGGTTTCTACCTCAGTTTCGATCAGATGGCATGGAAGGAAAACGCCGATGCCGAAGACACCCAGGGCCTGGGCCTTTTCGCGCGTTACGGCCTGGCCCACAAGGAGGTCAACGAGGTTAGCTGCTTCTGGAGCATCGGCGCGCAGTACCAGGGCCTTATATCAACCCGCGACGATGACGTGCTGGGTTTCGGCATCGCGCGGGGCCGGCTTAGCGGCGACGCCGGCTTCACCGCCGACTGCGAGACGGTACTGGAGCTGTATTACAACATTGCGGTCTCGCCCTGGCTGAGTCTTGCGCCGTCGCTGCAGTACGTTTGCAATCCCGGCGCCGAGCCGGACGCCGACGACGCCGTCGTGATGGGGTTCCGCTGCATGATGTCGCTATGACATTTCGCAACCGTCTGCCTGATACCTCGCCGGGTCTTGTGCGCTGGCTGCGGCAAAGCCGGCCAGGCGGAGCCGGCACGCGTCGCATCGGCCGCAGGCGGCGCCGGATGAGTCCGGGTCGTAGCAACTGTGTGTCAGTGAATAGTCCACGCCGAGCGCCAACCCCGTGCGGATAATCTCGCCCTTGGTCATTTGAATCAGGGGTGCGTGAATGGTGAACCTGCCCCGGCCCTCGGCGGCCGCAGCCGTGGCGAGGTTGGCGAGTTTCTCAAATGCGTCGATAAACGCCGTCCGGCAGTCTGGATAGCCGCTGTAGTCAATCGCGTTTACGCCGATGAATATGTCGAACGCAGCCGTAACCTCCGCATAGCCCAGCGCGATGCTCAGGAATATGGTGTTTCGCGCCGGCACGTATGTAACGGGGATGTTTTTCGATTCGTCGCAATCCTTGGGCACGTCGATCTGGTCGGTCAGGGCGCTTTTCCCGAATCCGCCTTCCTCGCTGAGGTCGATTCTTACGATGCGGTGTTCCACGGCGCCTAGCGAGGCCGCTACTTTTTCAGCCGCAGCCAGCTCGAACCGATGCCGCTGGCCGTAGTCGAAACTCAGCGCGTGGCAGGCGAAGCCCTCGTCGCGCGCCATCGCCAGCGCCGTCGCCGAGTCCAGCCCGCCCGAAAGAAGCACCACCGCCGGTTTGTCCGGTTCCTTGGCCATGCCCTACACCGTACTTTCCTTTCGCTGTTTGTTCAATCCGTGTAATCTGGTAATCTGTGTAATCCCGCTTGAGGTTTTACCCGGCGAAGAAAGCAAGAACATGGCCGAAATAGAAACCTTCGAGAACCCTTATCCGAAGCGCGACTACATTATCCGGCACGTCGCGCCGGAGTTTACGTCCGTCTGCCCGAAAACAGGCCAACCGGACTTCGGCGAGATTGAAGTCGAGTACGTCGCCGACAAGCTGTGTGTGGAACTCAAGAGCCTGAAGCTCTATCTCCAGGGCTATCGCAACGAGGGCGTTTTCTACGAGGCCGTGGTCAATCGCATCCTGGACGATCTCGTCGCGGCGTGCCGTCCCAGGCGGATGACCGTTACCGGCCGCTTCAGGCCGAGAGGCGGGATACACTCGATTGTAAAGGCGGAACATTGAAGCCGAATAACCGCCGCGGACGACACCAACTTTTTTACTGATGACTAGACGCGCTAAAATCCTGATTGCGTTTATTCTTGTCGTCGTCGTTTTACTCCTTGTGTTTGAGCCGTGGCGTATTTTCCGGCCCATTCCTGAAAGTTTCGACAGCAAGCCCGTCGGCATCATGGGGACGGATTGCGAATTGACGGTGTTGGCTGATGGCCGTGAGCAGGCCGAGAAGGCGTTGAAGGCGGCCGAAACGGCACTTCGCAGTGTCGAAGCCCGCATGAGCCTGTTCCTGACCGCGTCGGAGGTTTCCCGACTCAACGCCGCCGATGCGGGCCGGTTCGTATCGCTCTCGCCCATGACGGTCGAAGTCCTGCTGCTTTCGTGCCACTTCGACGAACGGACCCAGGGTGCGTTCGACGTAACTCACCAGCCGGTGCTTCGGCTCTGGCGGCAGGGACTCAAACGGGGATGTGAACCTACGGAGCCGCAGCTCGCAGCCGCACGCGAACAGACCGGCTGGGACAAGATTGAACTGCTGGCGGATGGGGCGAAAAAACGCATCGCCGGCGCAAGCGTTGACCTGGGCGGCATCGCCAAGGGCTATGGCATCGACCGGGCGGTCAAGGCGATGGCGCTTGCCGGCGCCATCGGCGGACTGGTCAACGTCGGCGGCGACATTCGATGTTTCGGACAGGCCGGCGACGGGAGCTGCTGGACCATCGATGTACGAAATCCCTTCAACCGGGAGACCGTCTTCGCCAAAGTCTCGTTGGCTGCCGGAGCGGTCTGCACGAGCGGCAACTACGAGCGCTACACGGAAATCGCCAGCCGGCGGTACAGCCACATCATCGACCCGCGCACTGGCCGGCCTGTGGACCACGTGCCGTCGGTTACGGTCGTCGCACCGGTGGCTGTCACAGCCGACGCCTGGGCTACGGCGCTGAGCGTCCTTGGCGCCGACGGACTCGATCTGCTGCCGCCCGGCGCAGGCATTGAGGCGATGATTGTTACGGGCACACCGGACGAACACAAAGTGCACATGACGGCAGGCTTCAGGAAACTTCTCATCCGAGGCCCGAATTTGCCCCGGACCGGAACCGTGGACAAATAAGCTGTTTGCAGGAAAGCTTGCAGAATGTCGTACCTTCGTACGACGGAAGTCTGGAAATTCCAAATTCCAAACAAGCTCCAATTTCCAATTTCCAATTTCTCAAACACACCTTTTGTCAGATTCTGCCGTTTGGATATTTGGTCATTGGTTGTTGAAATTTGTTTGGAGTTTGGAAGTTGACACTTAAATTCGTAACAGGACGTAACCACTCTTCAAAGCAATTTAGTCGGAGTCCACATACTCGCGCAGGAACGCATCCAGGCCCTCTCGATAGACCTTGTTTGAGACCCATATGCCGTCGTTGTGCCCGCCGGCCAGTGCGATGAACCGCTTGGGCTGCCGGGCCGCGGCGAACAGCCGCTCGCCGTGGGTGAATGGGACCAGGTCGTCACCGCGGCTGTGGACGATCAGGACAGGACGGCTTACTTCCTGTACGGCCTGGAGCGTGTCGTATTTGAACCTGCAGAGCCATCGCGGCAGAAACGGGTAATATCGCTTGGCGAGTTCGGGCGCCGACGTGAAGGCCGACTCGACAATCAGTGCCTTAGGCCGATGTCTGACGGCCAGGTGCGCCGCGATAGCTCCGCCGAGCGATCGGCCCTGGATTATGATTCGCCCGGGGTCGATGCCCCGGACTTCGACGAGATGCAGCCAGGCCGCTTCAGCGTCGAGGTACGTTCCCTTCTCCGATGGCTTGCCCTCGCTGCGCCCATAGCCTCGATAGTCGAACAGCAAAACGCTCAGGCCCATGTCGTTCAGCAGGCGGGCGGATTCGATTCGGCCGGATATGTTGCCGGCGTTGCCGTGGCAGAACAGCACGACTGCCCGCTCCGGCCTGGCCGGTATAAACCAGCCGTGCAACTGCACGCCGTCGGACGTCTGAAACAGAACGTCATCAAAGTCCAAATGAGCCTCGGCGGGCGTTCCGTCGAGCTGCCGCTTCGGGAAGTAGATCAGTTTTTTCTGATAAAAGTACAGCACCGCCGTCAACCCCAGCCAACTGAGAACCACAATGCACAACAGCGAAAAAAACACCCGCCTCAGCAGCGATTTTGGTCGGGCTTTCTCAGGTTCCATGTCTCTATCCGTGCCATTCGGTCTTATCGACGGTGGTCCTGAAATCGGCCTGGATCGCGTCGGGCAGTTCTTCGTCTGCGGTGGCGGCCAGGTCCTTATCCGTGGGTTTGCCGACGTAGAAAAGCCGCTTCATCGGGCACTTTTCAACCGCCTTGGCGATATCCTGAACGAAAGCGGCTGCGTCATACCTGTCGTAATCGATGGCCGGAAGGTTGTCGCTGACGGTAAACAGCTCGCTCATCTTCGCGCACAGCCCGCAGCCGGTGCAGCCGACCCGGCAGACCGCCTTAACGTCCTTGGCGAAGTCCTTGTTTGAGCAGATTACCGCGAGCATTTGCTCGGCCTTAAAAGGCACCATCGAGATGATGTTTCTCGGGCATACCCTCGCGCATGCGCCGCAGCCGACACACTTTTCATAGTCCACGACAGCCAGGCCGTCGATGATGTGAATCGCGTCGAAATCGCACGCCTGCCGGCAGTCGCCCAGTCCCAGACAGCCGTAAACACAGCCCTGGACTCCGGAGATGATGTTCGCCGCGGCGCACGTAGGCTCGCCGCGATATTCGTTTCTTTGCAGCCGGTCGGCCGTCCTCGCGCCGCAGTGCACGACCGGTCGGCGCGGCCAGGATTCTTCCATCTCCAGGCCGAGGATCTCCGCCAGGGCCGCGGCGCAGCTTGTCCCGCCGACGGTGCACAGGTCGGCCGGCGCATTGCCGGCGACGACCGCCTCGGCGTATTCGTTGCAGCCGATGTAGCCGCAGCCGCCGCAGTTGGCGCCGGGCAGCGCTTCGTTGACCCGCTCAATGCGCGGATCGACCTCCACGCAGAAGGTCTTGTTTGCCCAGCCTAGCACGCAGGCCATCAGCACAGCCAGCAACAGCATCGAGCCGGCGGCTAAAATAATTATCGTCCACGCCATGACAGTCCCTCATGCATCGCGGCATTAGCTTAATTGAACAAACCGGCCAGCCCGCGATCCATGCCGGTAAATCCGAGAAACGCCAGCGCCAAAATGCCCGCGACGATCAACGTAATGCCCGCGCCCCGCAGCGGCTCGGGCACGTCGCAGGCGTCCAGCTCTTCGCGAATGCCGGCCATAATCAAGATCGCAATCGTAAAGCCGACTCCCGCAAAAATCGCCAGCACCAGCGACCTGGCCAGATCCCATTGCTCGGCCGGGCCGACACCTACGACGTTTTTCATGATGTATAAACACGCGAACAGGATCGCGCAGTTGGTCGTAATCAGCGGCAGGTACACCCCGAACGACTTATACAGCACCGGAAAAAACTTGCGAACGTACATCTCGACGAACTGTACCGATGATGCGATGACGAAGATGTACACGATGTAGCTCAGGACGCTAAGGTCCACCTTGGCTGCGGTCTCAGCCGGTAGAAACAAACCCACAACCCACTGTGCCAGCGGCGCGCCAGGCTGGAGCAGAAAGAACGTGAATATCCAGCTCAAAAACGCCGCAACCGTAACCACGAACGTTACCGCACAGCCCATGCCGAAGGCCATGTCCACCCGGCGGGAAACGCCGATAAACGGGCAGATGCCGACAAAGTAGTGCAGCACGAAGTTGTTGATCATCGCCGCGCCGACGGCTATCAGAATCAGTTGGCCGATGAGTTCCATTTAGATGTTCACCTTTGTGCGTTTATTCCAGGCTAAGGCGATCCAGACGGCGGCTCCCAGCAGCAGTCCCAGTGTTAAAAAGGCCCCCGGTGGCTGGTTCATAATCGCCCATCGGCAAGCCTCGCCGGGCGTGCCTTTCCGCCAGAACAGCTCAATGCCGAACCATGAACCGCTGCCCAGCAGCTCGCGGACCGTCGCAATGCTCGCCAGTGCCAGGGCAAAGCCGATCGACTGGCCCACCGCGTCGGCAACGGCGGCGCGAAGCGACTGCTTCGAAGCGCAAACCTCGCAGCGGCAGATGATGATGCAGTTGACGATAATCAGCGGCACGTAAGGCCCCAGTTCCTTGCTCATCTGGTAGACGTAGGCGGCCAGAAACTTATCGGCAATCGTAACAAACGTCGCGATGGTCAGCGTGAAGATTAGTATCCGCAGGTGCGGCTTAAGCAGCCCGCGAATCAGGCTGGTGATGACGTTCGCGCCCACCATTACGAACAGCACCGCCGCCGACATGGTCATAGCCGCAGCCATGTTGCCCGTCACCGCCAATGTCGGGCACATGCCCAGCAGTTGGCGGTAGACGGGATTTTCGGGGATAATCCCGTGAATGAATCGCTCCAGCGGTGTGGGGCCGTCTTTAGCCATTGCTCGGTCTATTCCTCGTCTCTCAGTTCGGGCAGTTTCGCGCGGAAGTCGGCGACCGCACGGTTGACGATATCGCAGACGCTCTGCGATGAGATTGTCGCTCCGCTGACGGCCTCGATTTCGCAGTCGGCGTGGGGTGTGCCCTTTACGGCCTCCAGCCGACCGCCGGCCGCCTTGCCGGCAAACTGTCTGCGCCAAGCCGGTGCTTTTATAGCGTTGCCCAGGCCGGGCGTCTCGTTTTGCGCCAAGACCGCCAGGCCGGTGATTGTTTCGGCCTTCAAGTCCAGACCGACCAGCAGCTCGATGTTGTCGGCGTAGCCCGGCCCCTTGGCCTTGACGACCCAGCCGATCTGCACGCTCCGGCCGCCTTCGCCGGCGCACATCGCGCGATAGACGCGGTAGGCCCTCAGGCCTCGCTCGTCGCGGATTTCCACGTTCCGGCCGGCGGGCGTCAGGTCGGCGCCGGCGCCTACAACGAGTCGTGGAATCTGGCTGCGGGCGTCGTTTTCCTTGTTCTGCTCGATCTTAGGCCCCCAGGCAACCTGCACAACCGCCAGGGCTGCACCGAAGCACAACGCCAGGGCCAACACCAGCCATGCCTGTTTCAAATAACCGCTTTTCATTGTGAACTCGTTAATTCGTGGACTATTTCCTGGCCTCCGCCACCCAGCCGAGGGGCTTGCGAACCGTCCAGCGGTTCAGCAGCGGCGTAATGGCGTTTACCAGCAGCACCGAGAACATCACGCCTTCGGGGTAGTTTGTAAACAGCCGTATCAGCATCACCAGCAGGCCGAAAATCAGCCCGAAGATGAACTTGCCCTTGGACGTCAGCGGGCTGGTGACCGGGTCGGTACAGATGAAAAACGCACCCAGCATAAACGCCCCGCCGAACAGGTGATGCAGTGCGGTCCAGCTGGCGGCGGGGTGTGCGAGGTTGTCGATACCTGCTGCTGCCAGCAGTCCCAGTATCGCGCCGGCCGGTATCTGCCACGACGCCGTCCGTCGGATGCACAGGTACAGCCCGCCCAGCAAACAGGCAATGGCGGACGTCTCGCCGAGTGAGCCGTTGGTCTGGCCAGTCAGAAGCTTTAACAGGTCAAAACCCTCTCCGGCCTTGAAGGCCGCCGTCATCGGTGTGGCCTGCGTGATGGCGTCGGCGGCGGCGTGGATGTCAACGTAGCCACCTGCGCCCAAAAACTTTGTAAATGCAACCATAACAAAGGCCCGGCCCACCATAGCGGGGTTGAATATGTTCTGCCCGATCCCGCCAAAGACGACCTTGCCCAACCCGATTGCCACGGCCGAGCCTATCGCCCCGACCCACCACGGTGCGGTTCCGGGCATCGAAAATGCCAGGATCAATCCCGTAACGACCGCCGAGCAGTCGCCCAGCGCGATAGGCCGGCGCCGCATGGCCGTAAAGACCGCCTCCGCCACGACGCACCCCGCCACGCAAACGATTATCTGCTTAAGCGCGTACCACTGGAATATCCACAGCGACACAGCCGCAACCGGCACCAGGGCGATCAGCACGTCTATCATCATCCGGCGAGATGTGCTGCCGCTGGACAGGTGCGGCGCAGGTGCGACGTGAATCGCCGCTGCCGGCTTTTTCGCCTCGTTCGTGTCTTTCGTGGTCTCTACCATTCCTTGAGCCTGATGCCTATTCTTTTGGCATTTGCGCTTTTCCGGCGCGAATAAGCTGCACAAGTGGGATGCCCGCCGGGCAGACGTACGCGCAGCAGCCGCATTCGTTGCAGGCTGTGATGTAATATCGCTCGGCCAGGTCCCAATCGGCGTTTCTCGTCGCCAGCGCGATCTTTGTAGGCACCAGGTTTACCGGGCAGGCATCCACGCACCGCCCGCAGCGGATGCAGTTGGTCTCGCCAGCCCGGCGGATGTCCCGGTGCGTCATCGCCACCACTCCGCTGGTGCCCTTGGTTACCGGCGTATCGAAGCTGCCCAGCGCGAATCCCATCATAGGCCCGCCGGCGACGACGCGCGCGGCGTCGAGTGTCAGGCCGCCGCAATACTCTATCAACTCGCCATAGCTGATGCCGATGGGTACGAGCAGGTTTTTCGGCTCGCGTATGCCGGGGCCGGTAACCGTAACAACGCGGTGTGTCAGCGGCCTGCCTCGCAGCACGGCGCGTGCGACGGCGGCTGCGGTGCCAACGTTGAGAACGACGACACCCACGTCGAGCGGCAGACCCGGCACGGGCACCTTTCGGCCGAGCACGGTGAAAATAGTCTGGCGCTCGCTGCCGGCCGGGTACTTGGTCTTCACGACGGCCACCTCGACGCCGGCGCCGCCCGCCACGTCGCGCATCTTCTCGACGGCTGCGGGTTTGTTGTCCTCGACGGCTATGATAATCCGCTTGGCCCGCACTGCCGCTGCGGCCAGTATCGCGCCGACGATTATCGGCGCCGGGGCCTCCAGCATCAGCCGATAATCCGCCGTAAGGTACGGCTCGCACTCGCAGCCGTTGACTAAAAGCGTGTCGATGGGCTTTTTCTCGTTGAACGTCAGCTTGACATGCGTGGGGAACGCCGCGCCGCCGAGTCCGACCAGTCCGGCGTCGTGCGTGGCCTGGACGATTTTTGTCGGGTCGTGCTTTTCGAGGCCGTCGGTGGGCCAGTCGCCGCCGAAGATGTCGTCCCACAGCGATTGACCGGTTAATTGTTCACCGTCGGCACGGACAGGCACGGTCCGAACGTGCCGGCCGTTCGGAAGCGTCGCCACCGACAGCCTGCCCACCGTGCCGGCGATCGGCGTATGTACCGGTGCGGAGATGAACGCCTCGGCGTCGCCGATGACATCTCCGGAGCGGACCTGCTGTTTAGGCTGGACCGCAGGCTCGCACGCGGCGCCGGTATGCTGCAACAGGGGTATGTTCACCTGCTGAGGCTGCGGGGCGACCTCGATGGGTCGCTCGGCGGCCTGCGCCTTGAAACCGGGCGGATGCACACCGCCACGGAAGCTGCCCGAGCCGCGGACGTAAGAAGTTTTATCCGACATTGTCGTCACTCGGAACACGCTCCTGTAACGAACGGGCCGTCGCCTTTGCGATTACGGCTGCCGAGGCCAGGCCGATCGCCAGGCCTGCCAACCCGCCGGCAGCTTCGCCGAGCCCTGAATGCTCGCCGAGCAGCGCCCCAGCCACTGCAAGCGCCAACGGCCACAGAAATACCAAAGCCGCCAGAAGCCCAAGCCGCCAACCGGAAAGCGGCTCGCCGGCTTCAGGCCCGGTCGGCCGGGCGTCGCTCGATGCGCATCCGGTGCACCGATCAGGACATTCACCGTTATCTCTTGCGTCAGGTAGCTTCATATGAGCCTGCCTGGAATTCAAACGTCGCTTAGCGAAGGCAACGGAAACGCAAATGTTAGCCGTTCGACAACGGGCCTGTAAAGAGGCTTTCAGTTTGTAAGTCAAGACTTCGTGAACTCGCCGCGGATCGAGGCTATCATACCCACCGTACTGAAAGGGCGCTAAATGGCGAAGGTGTCGGTCATCATTCCGGCTGCCGGCGCAGGCCGGCGGTTCGGAGCAAAGGGCAACAAGATATTCCAGCGTATGGGCAGCCAGCCGCTGTTTATCCGAACGCTGGAGTTGTTCAGCACGCGCGACGACGTGGTCCAGATACTCCTGGCGGTCTCACCTGGCGAGCTGGACCAGTTGAAGGACCGCTTTGGCGGCAATTTGGGCCTGATGGGCGTCAAGGTCGTCGCCGGCGGCGCTACCCGGAGCGAATCGGTCCGCAACGCCTTGGAACAGGTTACCGACGAAGCCGAGCTTGTCTGTGTGCACGATGCCGTTCGGCCGTGCGTCTCGCAGCTATGGATCGACGCGGTATTCGCCGAGGCCCAAAAGACCCGGGCGGCGATCCTGGCCTGTCCGGTCCACGACACTCTCAAGGAGGTGTCCGCCGCCGGCGTAATCGACAAGACCGTCCCGCGCGAGCGGCTGTGGGAGGCACAGACGCCACAGGTCTTCGGCAGGGAGCTATTGCAGCGGGCCTACGCCGGCGACATTTCCGAGGCCACCGACGACGCACAGCTTATCGAGCAGCTGGGGCATCCGGTCTCGGTCGTGGCGGGCGACCGGCGGAACGTGAAAATTACCACGCCCGCCGACATGGCGTTCGCCGCCGCGGTCATCAAGACGCTGCCTAAACCAAAACTCAAAGGACCCAGCCATCCCTTTGCCGAAGCGCAGTGGTGATGAACTCGTGGTTGTTTTTTTCAAAACAGTGTTCAAGGACCGGCTAGGGCAACAGGAGTTTCTCGAATTTTTCACCGATGGCGGCGAGGGGCACGCGAGGCCGGCCCAGGCGGACCTTAGGCTTGGCTGCTCCGTGGAAGTCCGAGCCGCCCGTAACGCCCAGGTCGAACCGCCGGGCCAGTTCGAGATATAACCGCGTCTGTTCCGGGCTGTGGTCGCTGTGGTAGACCTCGATGCCGTCCATGCCGCAGGCTGCGAGGTCGGCTATGAGCCGCTCCAGCCGGCCAACGGAGGTACACAGCAGTTGCACCGGGTGGGCCAGCACCGCCAGCCCGCCGGCCTGGTGGATCGCATCGATTATCCGCGGCGGTGGCAGGCGGTCCTTTTCGACGTAGGCGGGCGCCCCTTTACCTATATAGCGCTCGAACACCTCGTCATTGCTCCCTGCGCAGCCCTTTCGGCGAAGCGCCTCGGCGATGTGCATCCGGCTGACGACCTTGTCCGGCTGCAAGTCGCTGGCGGGTCTGGCGGCGAGCACGTCGGCCATCTCAATCGCAACGCCCATCGCCTGGAGCTTGGCGATGATCTTGGGGTTGCGCTCATTCCGTGCAGCCAGTAGGTCAGCGAGCAACTTTCGCATCGCTGGGGAATTTTCATCGATACCCAGACCTATGATATGCATCGTGCCCGACGGCGACAGCGCAGAGACCTCCACGCCGGCGACGAACCGCAGGTCGGCGAACTCGCCCGCGGCGGCCCGCGCGTCGGCCAGGCCACCCGTCGTGTCGTGGTCGGTTAGCGCCACAGCCGCCAGGCGCTCGGCATCGGCCAGACGCATCAGCTCGCCCGGCGGGCAACTACCGTCCGATGCCGTGCTGTGCGTGTGCAAGTCGACGAATCGTCGAGAACTCAAAGGGCAACTCCTTATCGGCCATCAGCGGTCGGCCTTGGCCAGGAACTGAAAGATTCCCCGCCCGCAGCACGGACAGTCC
This sequence comes from Planctomycetota bacterium, assembly GCA_034189755.1. GTDB lineage: Bacteria > Planctomycetota > Phycisphaerae > SM23-33 > SM23-33 > JAXIHJ01. The sequence continues at coordinate 5,090 of JAXIHJ010000056.1, read as the reverse complement.
GGCCGGGACTGCGAGACGTCGATCCGCTGGACGGTGTTTTTCCACAAATCCGTTTTTATTAGGTAAGTGCTTAACCGTTCGTGCCGCCCGGCGAGGATTTTTATCGCCTCGTTGGCTTGGATCGAAGCGATTGCCGCGACGGCCGGGCCTAACACGCCGACCGTTGCGGCCTTGTGAGCCGCCTCGAGCTCCGGTGGCGGTGGCGAATCGTAGACGCATCGCAGGCAGGCCGACCGCTTGGGCACGATCGTCATCGTCTGCGCCTCGGCGCCGCCGACGCCGGCAAAGACCCACGGCAGCGAACCGGCCACCGCGGCGTCATTGATGACAAAACGCGTCTGAAAATCATCGGTCCCGTCGAGGATAATGTCCACACCGTCGGCCAGCTCTTTGATATTGTCCGGGCCCAGCCTTGCAGCCACCGGCTCGATGCTGACTGCGTCATTGATTTGCCTGATGCGGCTGGCTGCCGCTTCGACCTTGGGCCGGGCGGCTATGGCGTCGGACTCGTCGGTAAGCGACTGGCGATGCAGGTTGGTCCAATCGACCTTATCATCGTCGACCAGCCGCAAAAAACCTACGCCCGCACGCGCAAGTAAGTCGGCGGTCCACGAGCCCAGCCCGCCGACGCCGACAATCAACACGCGGCCGGACCGCAGACGCCGCTGGCCGTCACCGCCAAGCGGCGCGAAGGTCTCCTGACGCAGGTAACGCATAGACTTTGAAATATCGGCATCCGGCATGATTCAACGCAGTCTAAAGGCAAACAGCGCTGAACGGCAAGGGCGTTAATCAATTCGTCTGATTAATCCTGTTACTACGCCCTGTATATCGACGGAGCGAGTGTAGATGGGCTTGTAGTCCGGATTGGCCGGCTGGAGACGAATCTGCTCCTTTTCCCGGTAGAACTTTTTGAGTGTGGCCTCGCCGTCCGGCAACAGTGCGACCACCGTTTCACCGTTTCGCGGCTCGGCCTTGCGCCGGCAGATAACGTAGTCCCCGTCGCGGATGTGTTCGTCGATCATGCTGTCGCCGGTTACACGCAGCGCGAACGTGTCAGTCGGGCGATCAAGATCAAAAAGCTCCTCCAGGTCGATGACCTGCCGGTCTTCGATGGCTTCAATCGGCTCGCCGGCGGCGATCAGACCGACAAGCGGCACACGTCCCGACGATTCGTCCGGAAACTCAAAATCAGGACAGACCTGTAAAGAGCGAGCGCTGTGCTTGGCGCCTCGAAGCAGAACCTTTTTTCTTTCGAGCGCTCCTACGTGTTCGAAGACGGTAACCTTGGTGAGGTCCAGAGAGTCGCCGATCTCCTGCATCGTCGGGGAATAGCCATGCTTGGTGCGGAAATCCCTGATGAACCGCAGAATCTCCAGTTGCCTCGGCGTCAGGGTCTGCATGTCTTTGCTCCTTCTGTTTAGCCGCGGCCGCAGGCATGCAGCCGGCGGCGACAGACAAGGCCGCTGCGCCGGTTCCGGCCAATATGCGCCCGATGCACTCTGCGGTCATCGCCACGTTAGTTGCTTTCGCCGACCGCTCGGCGAGCACCTGCCAACGAATACCGTCTGGCCCCATGCTCACCAGCGGGGCTTGCAGCCCAACGCCCTCGGCTGCGGACGGTGCCGGCGGTTCCTGCGGCAACGACCCAGACGAACCCGGCCAAGGGCGGACAAAGTCGCCGCCCGGCCCGAATTGGCACAACGGCAGATTATTTTTGGTTTCTGTTCGGTTCATAGGTTATGCTAACATCGACCAAACGTCAATGCCGACATCAGTTTTTTTATAAGTTTTTTCTGTGCCCGGTTACCTCACGTGCTGAATCAATCAGGCCTCACCACAACCGCCGAATCGCAATATATATGGCTGCCCTTCCAGCCTGATACAACGTATGGCATATGCGCGTATCGACATCCACTTGCAGATTTCTTCAGGCAATTCTTGACGTGCACAAAAATAGACGTCCCCCGCAATCTTCAACGCGGCTTGCGGTACAAAAAAGCGGCATGACACGGGCACTGATTCCCGCGCCACGCCGATGCTGCGACACGCTCCGGCCGAACCGCGCGCCGCATGCGTTGTTCTTGGTTAATGCGTCTCAGCGAGACCTACTTGACAAAGCCGAACCCGCCGGATTCGTCGCTCCGTCCCGGCCGGGTTTCAAGCATCTGCCGAAGGTAACGGTTCTCCCGTCGGGTCGCCTCCAGGTCGAAAAGCACATATTTAACCTGTAAGCCCAGGCAGTCCAGCGCGTCTTGAACCGTCAGATCGCTGGTGGACTTCGCCGACTGATAGACCCCTTCAGTAGCGTTCGGCCGGGCTGCGGCTATCGCCGGAAGATCCATGATCTCCTCACTGAGTGCGATTAGTTTTTTCCTAATGGCTGCCTCATTCATGGCGGCTTTACCTAACAGAACCTTGGATGTCGCCGGGGCCTCAATGTCCCGACAACCTAATCTTACTGCCTGCAACGGCGGTGCCGGAGGGTTTTAAATTTGTGACAAAAGTGCCAGACTATAACCCATTGTTATTAAGGGCCTTACGCGACAATATCGCCTGTGGTGGCGGTAATGGATGTGCGGTTTGTATGGGCATGTTTCCCAAAATCAACGTCGCGGCCCACAGGCTGTCGCTGTTTGTTAAAAATTATCTTGTAGCAGCGGATAAACTTACCGGGCCGGGATATGTTTACATTTGGCAACATGTTGTCTTGCCGAAACGCCTTCTAGGCGTGCGGCGGGCGTCTGTCCGCCGAAAAATTTTTCCTCTACCGTCGAAAGTTGCCAAAAAGGTGGTGCGTTTGTTTCTGGGCTTGAGTATTCTTCGAACAGATAGATACTACGGCGTGCGCCTATGACAGAACCTCTTAGATTAATCCTGGCTTCCGGAAGTCCGCGTCGCAAACAACTGTTGGCGGAGGCGGGCTACGACTTCGAGGTCGTCGCTCCGGCGATTTCCGAGCCGAGCTACTATCTTCGCGGCCTTAGCCCCAGCCAGCAGGCTGAGGCGATGGCGTACTTCAAGGCTCGCTCGGTTGCCGAAGGCCGAGACGGCTGCTACGTTCTGGCGGCGGACACCGTCGTGGCGGCAAGAGACAAGACACTCGGCAAGCCCGCCGACGAGGCCGACGCCAGGCGGATGCTCTCGGCGCTGTCCGGCTCGCGGCATGCGGTGATTACCGGCGTGGCACTGCTGGGTTCCGACGGCGGGCGGCTGATCGCCTCCGAGACCACAGGCGTAACAATGCGAAAGATGTCCGATGCGGAACTGGATGCCTATATTGCCTCCGGCGAGTGGGCCGGCAAGGCCGGCGCGTACGCCATACAGGAAACCGCGGACCGGTTCATAGAATCGGTAGATGGCAGTTTCACCAACGTCGTCGGCCTGCCGATGGAACTGCTGGGACGGATGATCCGCGAAATCCGCCAACGGCCCGCCGCGCACAAGACGATGTAAGATTTCCCATGGGAAGGCGTTTGCGAGTTCTGTGCTTCTTTCTCGTAATGGTTCCGGTGGTATCAAGCTGCCGGAAAGAATCGCCCACACCTCGCGTAACGATCAACGGCAGAACCTGGTACGTGGACCTGGCCACGACGCCGCAGCAGCGAGCCAGAGGCCTGTCGGGTCGGAGCCGGCTGAGCGAGGACGTCGGCATGCTCTTTATCTACCCGCGCCCGCGAATGCTCGAGTTTTGCATGCGAGGCTGCCGTATTCCGCTGGACATAGCCTTCATAGACGCCGATCTCCGCATCGTGAACATCTGCACCATGGCAGTTGAGCCGGACCTGGCCGGTCGCGTCTTGTACCGCTCTAAGAAGCCGGCCCGGTATGCGCTGGAGGTGGCGGCCGGGGCGTTTCAGCGTGTTCGGGTCGGCGCCGGGGATGCAGTGGTATTGTCCGGTGAGTTTCCAGAGGCAGTTAAAGAGGCCTCCAATCCGTGACGATGACGATTGAAGAAGGCTATGTCTTGCCCGGCGATGTTACTAGGGAGGACGGACTGCGCTGTTGAACAAGAAGGAGACAATTTTGTGGGTTGGTGACGCTCCGGTTCCGGCCAACGTCCGCCGGGCGACACAGGAGCGATGGGAGCTGAGGCCGGCCCGCGCCGGCCAACCACTCGGCCCGCAGCTTTCAGAGGTGTCTCTTGCCATCATCTGCGCCAACGGCCAGGCCTCAAATCCCCGCACCGTCAGCAAGCTTCTGGGCGAATTGGGCCGTACCTCGGCGGTGGCCGTCTTCCTGCTGCCCGACCAGGCCGACGAGGCATGGAGGGGTCTTACCCATGGAAGCGGACAATTTCTTTGCGTTCGGAGCGGTGTTCCGGCGGCTGAATTGTCGGCCAAACTGGCGGCGGCAGCGGAGCTGCAACCGGTCATCAGGAGTTTTCATTCCGAGCTGGCTGCCGCACGCGACCGCGATACCGCCGGCAGCTTCGATGAACTGGACGAGGAGATGCGTCTGGCGGCGAGGCTTCAGCGGGATTTCCTGCCGCGTCGGCTGCCGGAGGTCGGCGACGTGCGGTTCGGCGTGCTGTACCGCCCGGCCAGTTGGGTCAGCGGCGATATTTACGACATTGTGCGGCTGGACGAGACGCACGTCGGTTTCTACGTCGCCGACGCCGTCGGGCACGGCATGCCGGCGGCCCTGCTGACAATGTTCATAAAGAAAGCGCTGCAAACCAAACGCGTCTATGGCAACAGTTACGAACTCGTCGCGCCTGACGTTTCGCTGGCACAACTCAACGAGGACATCTGCCGGCAGAACCTCTCGAGCTGCCAGTTTTGCACGGTAGTGTACTGCCTGCTGGACACGTCCACCCTGTCGCTGACGTACGCGCAGGCGGGGCATCCGCCTCCGATACTTATACACGCCGACGGATCAAGCGAACCGCTGACGGCGCCGGGAACCCTCCTGGGCGTGTTCCCGGCTGAGAAATTTCCGGCTAGGCAAGTTCAACTGCGCAAGAACGACCGCCTGCTTCTGTACAGCGACGGTGCGGAGGGAGTTTTGCAGTGCGGTTCGGGCGGCAGGGGGCAGGAGCTGGAGCAGACCCTTCGAGCATGGCAGGGTATCTCGCGCGAGGAGATGCT
>JAXIHJ010000055.1:0-3757 GCA_034189755.1 Planctomycetota bacterium | reverse complement strand
TGACGAAGAAGAAAAAGCCGGCTCGCGCCGGCGAGGCTGAAAAGGTTGCGATCAAGATGGCTTCGAGTAAGCAATTGGGTGTGATGGTCGTCGGCGCCGGCGACGTCTCGAAGAACTATTTCGGGCATTGTCAGCGTGACGAGCGGACCCGCATCGTCGCGGTGGCCGACCCGAACCACGAGGCGCTGCGGCGGGCCGAGCAGACCTATCGGCCTGATGTGGTCGCCGAAGATTACAAAGAGCTTCTGGGCCGGGAGGATATCGGCGTCGTCGTGGTCCTTACGCCGCACCATCTGCACTATCCGGTGGTGATGGACGCGCTGAAGGCCGGCAAGGACGTAATCTGCGAAAAGCCCATTACCGTCTCCGTCGGCCAGGCCGACGAGATGATAGACTTCGCCCGCAAGTGCGGCAGGAAGTTTCTGGTAACGCTGAATTCCCAGTTCACGCCGCGCAGCTTCAAGATCAGGGAAATTCTCTCACGGAAGCTTCTGGGCGAGGTCTTCATGGCCCACGTCGCCTATCTGGGTTACGAGTACGCGCGGATGGCCGACCCGAATCATTGGAAGGGCGATTCCGCCAAGGCCGGCGGAGGCGTGCTGCTCGACGGAGGCTATCACATTGTGGACCTGGCCAACAGTTTTCTGGGCCGGGCGCGTTACGTCCAGGCCGCAGGAGGCCGCTACGTCGTCGAGGCGCCGCAAAAGGGCGAAGACAATATCACACTGCTGGTCGAGTACGCCGGCGGGGCCGTGGCGGACCTGCAAGTGTCATTCACCGCCTGCAACGTCGGCTGCGACCGTGCACCGACGTTGATGATCGACATCGACCTGTACGGCGCCGACGGCAGCCTGAGATATGGCTACGGCTGGGATGCGGTTGAAATCCGGGAGGAAATGGAACTGCTGCGCCCCCAAAAAGGGCGCGAGACCATCGACCTTAGCCAAGGCGACTATCCGGATTGCTACAGCCACTTTTTCGACTGCCTGATTCAGGACGCGAAGCCTATAGTAACGCCGATGCACGCGCGGAACGCCCTGGCCGTCGTGGAAGCCGCCTACGAGTCCATGCGAAGCGGCCGAAAAATCGAGGTCAACTGGCGGTCATAACACACGCGCCGCATTGCACCGGCCGACGCGGGGGAAATTTTCCGCTTGGCTTTCTCTAAGGTTAACCCATGTGCAGTTGCGAACGGCTTTAATCAAACAGGCGAGTAGAAACATGAGCGAAGAAATCCTCTTTCCCTACGGCTGTCAGTATTATCGTCCGCCGAATCCGCCCAGAGACCAGTGGGACCGTGACATGGCCCGGATGAGGCAGTTGGGCTTCAATGTCATCAAGGTCTGGGGCATGTGGAACTGGATTAACGTCGAGCCGGGCAGGTTCGATTTCGAAGAGCTGGACGAGATATTCGACCTGGCCGAGAAGAGCGGCCTGAAGGTCGTCCTGAACACCATCTGCGAGAACGTTCCCTGGTGGATGGCCCAGAAGTTTCCCGAAGCGATGTATCGGCGGGCCGACGGCGACACGGTCGAGCCGATGTGCTGGGACAACACGCCCGGCGGCGGCTGGCCGGGGCTGTGCTTCGACCATCCGCAGGTCAGGGACCTTGCGATAGAGTATCTGACGCAACTGGCGGGCCGATACAGAACGCATCCGGCGACGTATGGCTACGACTGCTGGAACGAACCGCACATCGAGCCGATTGCCCTCCAAACGCCGGTAATCGAGCGAAACCTGTACTGCTATTGCGAAAATTCCTGCCGGAATTTTCTGCTGTGGCTCCGGCGGCGGTACCAGGGCATCGACCGGCTCAACGAAGCCTACCATACAAAGTATCCTGCCTTCCGGTACGTCAGGGCGCCCCGCAAGTTAGGGCCTGTACCGTTGTGGATGGATTGGCAGCGGTTCTGGCAGGATAATCTCGCTGATATCATGCGCTGGCGTTGCGAGGCGATTCGCTCGGCCGACCCGGACCACTTCGTAATGAGCCACGAAGGCCTGGACGGCGTGGTTACGACGTCGTACTCAAAGTATTGTGTGGGCGACTGGCTTCTGGCGGCTGTGCCGGATAAGTGGGGCTGCTCGTGGTTTCCCAACTGGTCCGAGACGGACATCTGCGAGGCGTCGCTGCACATCGACATTGCCAAAAGCGCCGGCGGCCAGAAGGAATGCTGGATATGCGAGCTTCAGCCAGGCGGCGAGCCGACAGGCGAGATTTTCACCGGCTCGCATCCCACGCCGGACGACATGGCCCTGTGGAACCTCTCGGCACTGGCGACCGGCATGAAGGGCGTTCTCTACTGGCAATACCGCCCGGAACTGCTTGGCGGGGAGATGGGCTCGCTGGGCATGACCAACAACGACGGCTCGGAAACGCCCCGCACGGAAATAGCCTCTCGGCTGGCGAAGCTGCTTAACAGTGACGAGTTTTACACCCAGGCTCAGCCGGCCCGGCCGAAAATCGCCATCCTGCACAGCAAGGACGTACACAACTTTATATTCGCCGCGAAGCAGAGCAACAGTCCCGTCGTCGAGTCGGTGGTGGGCCTTTATCATATTTTGTGGAAGGCGAACCTGCCGGTGAGGTTTTTACACGTCGATCTGACCGCGCCGCAGCAGCTTAATGATTTTCCCGTCGCCTTTTTTCCGTCGCCTGTGTGTATGAATCAGGTGCAGGCGGAAATGTTGCAGGCCTACGTGAAGCAGGGCGGCATCCTGGTCTGTGAGCCTTATCTCGGCCAGTTCGATTTGCACGGCTATGTCAGCCAGAAGACGCCCGGTTTCGCCCTGGATGAGGTATTTGGTTGCGTCAGGGACAATTATTGGCGGCAGGAAGAGGTTTCAGCCATCGGCCTTGACGACCTGGCGATTCAGAGCAGCGATTTTCTGGAATCGTACAGCCTGCTGGAAGGCGGCAGCGCGCTGGCCCGACATGCCGACGCCTCGCCCGCCGTGGTGGAGTGCCGCTGCGGAGCGGGCCGGGCCGTCATGATCGGCACGTTCGCCTTCCATAACGAAGCCAACCGCGATGCGATACTGCATCTGGCCGGTCTGGAGGCCGAAAAGAAAGTCCCTTACGGCATCTACATGAGGGAGCTTTCAACACCCAGGCAACGGGCCGTCGTTCTGTTCAACTGGACGAAGGACAGGACAATCGCAGTGAATTTGAAGGATTTCGGAAAATCGCCTTCACCGGACTGGCGGCAGGGTTCGGTCGGCATTTCGGCCGGCGATATTACGCTTGGAGCCAGGGCCTCGGCGATATTGAGACTCTGAGGAGATTTTATTTCGTGACCCCGAAAGAGCGAATGTTAATCGCCATGCGCAACGGCAAGCCCGACCGCGTGCCCTGCGCGCCGGATACGTCCAACATCATACCGGCCAGGATGACCGGCAAGGACTGGTGGGACGTTTTTCTCCATCGTGATCCGCCCATCTGGAAGGCGTATAACAATGTGGTGAAGCATTTCGGCTTTGACGGATGGAACCTGTTTGGGGATGAGGGTTTCAGGCTTATTGAACCCGGCCGGGTGGAAACAGAGAAAAAAACCGTCCGCCGGACGGAAACGGAAATAGACGTGCAGACGATTTATCACACGCCGAAGGGGGATTTGACGGAGACCTGGCGATATTTTTCAAAAAATACGCCGTTCTGCATAGAAGGCAAAGTTAAGGATTTGGCGGCTGACTTTGCAAAAATCGAATATCTATACCCGGACATCGAGGGTTATGATGCTTCGCTGCTGGATGAAAT
>JAXIHJ010000054.1:0-7169 GCA_034189755.1 Planctomycetota bacterium | reverse complement strand
GCATGACCGCCCGGCCCTGAAAGACCGTAACACCTCGCCCGGCGAACAGGGCCTTGATGCCGCCGCGGAGCGTCTGGAGTGTCTTGTCCTTGCGTTTCTGGATGGCCGGCCAGTCGAAGCCGGCCTCGGCAGCGACCTCGACGCCCAGCTCCGATGCCCGCCGAATCCGATGCAGCAACTCGGCCGAGGCTAGCAGCGCTTTGGACGGTATGCAGCCGTGGTTCAGGCACGTTCCGCCGAGGTGAGCTTTTTCCACGACGGCGACCTTGGCGCCCAACTGTGCCGCCTTGAGCGCCGCGATATATCCGCCCGGCCCGGCGCCGATAACCACTATGTCGAATTGGTCAGCCATGAATTATCCTCTTATGATGTCTGTGTGCTGCCTGGTTTTGCCGGTCGGCCTTACAGTTCGTTAAGCGTTACCTTCCGGCTGAACTCTTTCATAACGTCGTGCTGGAATTCGGCCGGCCTGATCGTGCACGCGCTGGCGGCTGAGCAGGCAATCGACAGGCGAAACGCGTCTCGGAGGTCCAGCCCCTGCCACAAACCGGCGACCATCGCCCCCAGCAGCGCATCGCCGCAGCCGACGGTGTTGCGGATTCGATCGGCGGCTACCGCCACCCGGCCGTGTAACGCGAGTTCGTTCGTGAAAAGACAGGCCCCTTCGCCGCCGCGACTCAGCAGAACCTGCCGCACGTCTGCTGTAAGCGATCGGGCCGCCGTTAGTTCATCAGCCGGGTCGGGCAGTTCCCGCCCGGCAAGTTGTGCAAGCTCCATGCTGTTGGGCTTGATAAGCCAGAGTTTTCGCCCGGCCATCGCGCGGATCGCATCGCCGCTGGTATCCACAGCCACACGCGCGCCGGCGGAGGCACAGGTCTCGACGAGGTCGGCCAAGTCGCCCGGCCCTACGCCCGGCGGCAGCGAGCCGCTGAAGATTACGATGCTCTCGGCCCCGGCCAGGCTGCGCAGCTTTTCGGCAAGGTTTGCCAGAGCGGCCTGGTCGATGGCTAGCCCGTCGTCGCGGATGTGCGTTTCCGTGCCCGAAGCCGGGTCGGCGATAGTAACGTTTTGCCTCGTTCGGCCATCCAGCACGAGGAACGCATCCGTCACCAGAGGGTCGTTCAGGAATGGGTCGAACACGGCGCGGTTTTCGGCGCCGAGAAAGCCGGTTACGGTGCTCGGTACGTCGAGAGACCTCAGCACGCCTGAGACGTTCACGCCTTTGCCGCCGGCGGTGCGGGAGATTTCTCTGCCGTTTTGGTGTGCGCCGGGCGTGAAGTTCGGTACCTCAATCGTGCGGTCGATCGCGGGGTTCAGGCTGACTGTGATAATGGCGGAGGCTTTGGTTTTTGGCATCGGCGTATCTACTTCGCCGGTTGGGCAGCAGGTTTTGAGGCCGGCTCATAGTTGCCGTTGGCCGGGACTGGTCCGGCGGAGACTTTTTCCGCTATGAAATCCTCCAGCATTTGCCGTGCCTGGCTGTCGGTGTGCTGGACGGGCGGATGTTTCATCGTATAGGCGCTGATGGCTTCGAGCGGTCCTGCCAGGTTTCGCTCGCGGCCAAGCTTGCAGCAGCGGATTGCGTCAATGGTCTCGCCGGCGGAGTTGGGCGAATCTTCCACCGAAAGCCTCGCCTCGAGATTCAGCGGCACGCCGCCGAAGCCTCGCGCCTCAAGCCGCAGGAAGCAGACCTTGTTGTCCTTCTGCCAGGGCACGTAGTCCGACGGTCCGATGTGCACCTGGTCCGGCGGCAGCGGCACGTCCAGTTCCGACTGGACGGCCTCGGTCTTGGAAACTCTCTTAGAGCCCAGTCGTCTGCGTTCCAGCATGTTCAGGAAGTCGGTGTTGCCGCCGGTGTTGAGCTGGTAGGTGGCATCCACCTTCGCGCCGCGGTCTGCCATCATCCGAGCCAGAACACGATGCGTAATGGTCGCTCCGACCTGCGCTTTGATATCGTCGCCGACGCAGCAGATGCCCGCTTCGGTGAACCGCTTCGCCCACGCAGGATCGGAAACTATAAAGACGGGAATGCAGTTGATCAGGCTGACGCGCGTGTTCAGGCAGCACTCGGCGTAGAACTCGCTGGCCTTTTGCGAGCCGACGGGCAGGTAGTTCATGAGAATCTCGGCCCCACTTTCACGCAGCAGCTTTTCCATCTCGGCCTGGCCGGCTGGGGGGTCTTCGGCCACCACGAAGCGCTGGTGCTCCGGGAAGTCGGCCATGTGATGTGCCACGCCGTCCAGCACGTTGCCCATCCGGACTGTAACGTCGGAGGTGAAATCCTTGAAAAAGACCTTGGTGTTGTTCGGCGGTGCGAAGACGGCCTCGTGCAGCGGCCGGCCTACCTTGCGCCGGTCCACGTCGACAGCGGCGACGATTCGAATGTCGCCGGGGACATACCCGCCTAAGTCCGGATGTGCCAGACCAACGGTGCCGTCCCGGCCGGAAACCATGTTCCGCGCGTAATAATGAATGCCTTGAATAAGTGAAGAGGCACAGTTACCAACACCGACAACAGCGACTCGTATCTCGCTCATGAGTCCTATCCCGGATGTTCAAGACAATGAAAGCAGTTATAAAAGAAACAGCTACACTGATGAGTCCAACTTGCCCTCGACCCGTTGCATTTTACTGCAAATGGCCGTCTGTGTGCATCAGATCCAAAGGGATAGTCTACATACTTTCGGCGCGGGCTACAAGATTTTTCCGGCCGGCAGTAGTGCGAGCAGGCTTCGGCGGCGGGCGAGCGAAGGCTGGGTGAGCGGTTACAGCCGGTTGCCTTCGACCGTGGACGTCTCGGCAGAAACGCTGACGATGGACTGTCCCATCGGGCTTGCGTCGTAGGCGATGTTGCCAACCAGGCGGAACTTAACAACCGCTTCGGTGGGGCTGTTGGCCTCGACGATGGCTTCGTCCATTCCGTCGTTGCGATGATAGCGAATGCGGTAAACCATGATCGTGCGTTCTCCTGTGAGATATGAGAACATACGATTCGATCCGGCGGCGGGCAAATCGCACTCAAACCGGCGGCGTGATCGGTCATCGGGTTTGTTCCTGTAGAAAGTCGCAGACACCGTCGGCGATGGCCTGGGCCAGACGATTCTGATAGCCGCTGCGGGCGAGTCTCGCCGCCTCACGAATGTTGGAGAGGTAGCCCATCTCGACCAGAACGGCCGGGCATGACGTGCGTACGAGCACGCGGAAGTTGGCCTGCCGAACGCCGCGGTCTGGCGCACCGATGGTGCCAAGTCGGCCGCGGACGCACTCGGCCGCCGCAAGCGAGGGCCTCGACGCTGAGCGGGCCACGTACACCGTAAAGCCGCGGGCGGTGCGGTTGCGGGCCGAGTCGGCGTGGATGCTTACGAACAGATCGACCTCCGCGATATTGGCGATGGCCGCCCGCTCGTTCAGTTCGACGAACGTATCGTCCATGCGCGTCATTGTAACTTCCACGCCTCGGCTGAGAAGCTCCCGCCGGACCATTCGGCACACCGCCAGGTTGACTGTCTTTTCGTAATAGCCGCCAACGCTGATCGCGCCGCTGTCGCGTCCGCCATGGCCCGGGTCCAGCGCCACGTGCCATGCCAGCGGCTTAGCCGGGGCCGGGGGCCTTGCAGGCCGGGGCTGAGGCACGCGGAGGGCCAGACGAATATCCGCCTCAAGCCGTTCCGGCACGAACAGCACACCGCCCACTTGCGCGATGCCGCCGAGCGAGCCTACCGGCTGGCCGTTGACATACGCCTGGCCGTCGGGGTCGCCGTATACGACCACGACGTTGGCGGTGTCACGCAGAGTTGCCGCCGTCTGATCGGAATCGGCCACCTCCAGGCCAAGCCGGCCGGCAAGCTGGAAAATACTGATCGCCCCCAGCGGTGCCGAGATAAGTTCATCCGGCTTCAGTTGCAGGCTGCCGGCATTGTTGCAGCCGGCCAGCACCGTTGCGGCCGAGACGACGAAAACCACCAATCGCAATTTGTTCGAGACGAAAAACACTCCGTGTCCTTAGCTCCTTTTGCTATGCGCCTCGGCGGATTTTACACCCCGCCGGCCAGTTGGCAGTAGATCAGAAACGCCAGCCAGGCTGCGAAAATCGCACCGAGCAGGACGTACTTCCACGCCGCCGGACGCGGCGAACGGTCCGGGATGCCGTCTATCACGTTAGTCGGTTCGGGTACGTCGCCTTGCGGTGTGCTGCCGTCCGGCGATGCGGAAGTGTTTTTCCTCCGGCGGCGATTGGGGCGGCTCATTCGGTCACCTCAAAGTCTTCTTCTACGGCGAAGGCCTCGTCAAAATCGTACACGTCGCGAAAGTCCTCGATGCTGTCTTCGTCGGCCTTCTTCATCAGGTCGTTTTCGATCAGCAGGTAAACCATATTCCCGAAATCAATCGTCGCATTGACGTTCCACTTCGACAACACCGTTGGCGCCAGCATTCCCCATCGCTCGACAGCCAGTTCGCGCAGCGAATGGCAAAGCTGCTGGCCGGTTACGTGGCGTCTCCCGCCGGTCGGCGCATCGTCGCCGTAGATCGTCTTGGCTGCACGGTTTAAGGCCTCGTGCAAAAAACCAAACGCCTCCACCGGGTATCGCCCGTCTTCCTGGATTACCTGTCCCATGTTTTTTTTCGGTTCACCTTCCATTATTGCTTCCTTGGGAACAGCGGCTCGGCTTGCTTCGTTTTCGTGCCGGCCGGCATCCGGCCCCACTTGCCCAGTTCGCTGAGCGGAGCATCGGGTATCTCCCAGCCGAGCTGGGCCAGGCCTCGGTCGGCTGCGGCGGGCATTACCGGCTTCAGGTAAAGCAGTATGATACGCATGGCCTCGGCGCAGGTATGCAGGATACCGCCCAAACGCTCGCGCTGCGAATTGTCCTTGGCGAGTTTGAACGGCATCGTCTTATCAATATACACGTTGGTCGCCTGGACGAGTTCGACGATTTTTTCCAGGTAGGAATGGAACCGGCAATGTTCCATGTCCGCCGTTGCCGTTTTGTTCAATTGGTCGGCGGCTTTACGAACGGGCTGTTCGGCGGCTTCGATTTGGCCGGCCTGTGGAGTTTGGCCGTCGAAATACCTGCCGATCATGTTCGCCGTCCGGGCCAGCAGGTTGCCTACGCCGTTGGCCAACTCGCCATTATAGCGACGATGAAACATCTCGCGTGAAAAATCACCGTCGGACCCGAACGCCACCGCGCGCAGCAGGAAGTAGCGGTAGGCGTCCACGCCGTATTCGCCGCATATTTCGGCGATGTCCGCGCTCGAAACGAAGTTGCCCAGGCTCTTGGACATCTTTTTGCCTTCAGAGGTCCACCAGCCATGTGCGAAAATTCGCTTCGGCAGCGGCATGTCCAGCGCCATAAGCATGCAGGGCCAATACACCGCGTGGAACCATAGAATGTCCTTGCCGATAAGGTGGACGTCGGCCGGCCAGTAGCGTGCGAACTGCTCGTCGCAGTCGTCGCCGACGGCAGGCAGGCCCAGCGCCGTTACGTAGTTGCTCAGCGCGTCAATCCAGACGTAGACCGAATGGTCCGGATCGTTAGGCATGGGCACGCCCCAGCCGCCCAGCTTGGCCCGCTGCCTGGAAATACTCAAATCGTCCACGCCCGCGGCGAGCTTGCTGAGCACTTCGTTTCGCCTGGCCTGTGGCAGAATAAAATCCGGCTCGGCCTCGATGTGTGCGATAAGCTTCGGCGCCCACTTGCCCAGCCTGAAAAAGTAGCTCGGCTCGCTGTATTGCGACAGCGGCTTGCCGGAAATGATGCTCTTGTAATCGGCTTCGCGGGCCGCCGAGACGGTAACGAACTCTTCCTGCCCCTCGTCGTACCAGCCTTCGTACTTGCCGAGATAGATTTCATCCCGCTCTACCAGTTGGGCGACCAGCTTCTGCACGCGGGCCTCATGCCGCGGCTGGGAAGTGCGGATAAAATCATCGTTGGTGATGCCAAGCTTGCGCCACAAGTCCTGAAAACCCACGACAACCTCGTCGGCGAGCTGCTGTGGCTGTATGCCGCGCTCGGCGGCGGCCTTGACAATCTTGATGCCGTGCTCGTCCGTGCCGGTCAGGAACCGTACGTCACGACCATCGGCCCGAAAATATCGGCCGAGCACGTCGGCGGCGATAGTAGTGTACGAATGGCCAATGTGGGGGGAATCGTTGACGTAATAGATCGGCGTTGTTACGTAATAAGTTGAACTCATTGCAGCTAGCATCGTTTTCATCCGAAAAAAATCAAGCCCAAACTCACCGCCGCCCGGCCTGGAGCGAACAAGACGACCAGAACCTTTCGCACCCAATTCCACCCAATTGCGCCCAATTGCGCCCAAAGTGTTTTTTGCGTAAGTCGCCAGTAAGCAAACACTTAGCTATTTTGGACCCCATAAATGAGCGGTGCCGTTAAAAGCTGAATGCTGACTGCTGACCGCTGAATGCTTATTCTGCATTGTGCCGGGGAACGGCGATTCATGCCTGCTTCATAAGCACATACATGACCTGGAACATCAGGTGCTTTTTCTTCAGTATGCGGAAGTCGCGGCGGAGGACATGCTCCAGCTTCCGGTGATTAAAGCCAAGGTGCTTGCCTTCCCATTTTTCCCCCAGTGAATCGGTGTTCAGCAGGAACGTAGCCTTCATCAGGTCGGTGAATGAAATCGGCTGGCGATACATGCCGAGTGCAGCCAGTCCGAGACGCTGCAAGAGAAAGCCCGCCCCGACCATCTTCGGAACGGAGATAATAATCCGGGCGTCGCCGGCCAGCAGTGAAGCCATCTCGCGGAGGAATTCAGCCTTCGATCCGTACATGTTCTGGCTTGTGCCGATGTGCTCGAGCGTCTCAAGCAGGAACATCACGTTGAACTCCCGCCCGTCGAGCTG
This sequence comes from Planctomycetota bacterium, assembly GCA_034189755.1. Lineage (GTDB taxonomy): Bacteria > Planctomycetota > Phycisphaerae > SM23-33 > SM23-33 > JAXIHJ01. The sequence continues at coordinate 298 of JAXIHJ010000054.1, read as the reverse complement.
TGCGCCGACGGCCTCGATGTTCAGCCCCGCGTTGCAGATAAGCTGCACGTTGTCCAGTGCAAGCTTCCGGCAGAGCACGCCGGCCGTCTCGAGGAAACCGGCGTTATTGTCGATACCGACGACGTGACGGAAATACTTCGCCAGCGACGGCAGGAACGGTCCGTCGGCGCATCCGATGTCGATGGCGTTATATTGGTGGAAGTACGGCTCGGCGAATCGCAGTGCCAGCTCGAAATGCTGCGTCTTGAGCCGCGTTACAAGCCCCGGCCGGAGATAATTGTACTCCGAATAGGTCCGC
>JAXIHJ010000053.1:0-6915 GCA_034189755.1 Planctomycetota bacterium | reverse complement strand
GCAAGCCGCCAGAGATGCCTATGCCCAACAAAACATTGAACTGAAGCTATTGCGGCAAGGCCCGACAAAACTTGCAGGCATGGCCGCCTATCAGTTTACGATTCAACAAACCACCCGTCCGCAGCCCCCCGCCACCCAGCCGACCCAACCGACCCAGCCGGCCGGCGACGATAAAAAGAACAACGTGATTACCGTAGTTCACCGAACCGCCTGTTGCGGCGCCGCAAAATGCCAACAGGCCAAAAGTTTCTCGATTATCGTGGCCTGCTCCGGTGCCGCTCCGTCGGCCGCCGAGGCGATAATGGACAAAATCGCCGACGGCTTCGAGCTGCTGAAGGCGACGACGCAACCGGCTACCGCACCGGCTGAAAAAAAATGATTTGCGCCACGCTGGAGATTGCTGTAAACAAACCGGCATGAAAAAAAACACCGTTACCTGCGGAGACTGCGTTAAGGTTCTGGGCCGCCTCAAAGAGCCGATTGCCGATCTCATCTTCGCCGACCCGCCTTTCAACATCGGTTACAAGTACGATGTCTACGAAGACCGCAAGAAATACGATGAGTACTACGCCTGGACGGAAAAGTGGATGGCCTGCTGCTATCGCATACTTAAACCGACCGGCAGCTTCTGGGTGGCCATCGGCGACAACTACGCCGCCGAGGTCCGCATAATCGGTAACAGGCTAGGCCTGCACCTGCGGAACTGGATAATCTGGCATTACACGTTCGGGCAGAATACAAAGCGCAAGTTCGCCCGCTCACACACGCACCTGCTCTACTGGACGAAAGACACCGGGCAATTCACGTTCAACGACCATGAAGTCCGCATCCCGTCGGCCCGCCAGACCACATACGCCGACAAGCGGGCCAACCCCAAGGGCAAGCTGCCTGACGACGTCTGGAGCTTCTCGCGGGTCTGCGGAACGTTCCATGAGCGGGTGCGGTGGCACCCGTGCCAGATGCCGGAAAAACTGTTGGAGCGGATTATCAAGGCCTGCTCACATCCCGGCGACCTGGTGCTGGACCCGTTCAGCGGATCGGGCACGACGTGCGTCGTCGCAGCCCGTTTAGGGCGAGACTATTTCGGCATCGACATCAGCGGGGACTATGCAGCGGAGTCGCAAAAGCGAATCGCCGACACCCTCGCCGGCCGGCGAACCGGAACCGACATCGCAGAAAATCCCGAAACCCTGCGGGCGGAGCGCCGAAAGACATTGAAAGCATACCGATAGCAAAGCCCACGTATGGCAAAGCCCACGGATAGCTATCCGTGGGCTTTAAGTTGTAGTATCATCGCGTCGTTATGAAAGCCTGGAACGGGCTGGTATCACGTCAACGGTAACACCTACGGCACATGGTTACGGGGCGACCCGCGAGGGTTCCGAACACGATGGCATCGTGAACACGTTGACGGGGACTATAAGACCCCGCCACCAAAAGGAAAGTACGGCGATTTGTATGAAAGGTCCCAGCGATTGCTCCGAGGCAAACCCGTATACCTGGACCGCGCGCAAAGGATAATCGCCGGCCAAGCGTTCGTGGAAAAGCTCGTCGAACTGGATACGGAATTGCTCGTGTTTTCACTGGACGCCTGCCACTACCACGCACTGGCACGGTTCCCGGACCAGGAGGTTCGAATGCGGGTCGGCCGAGCCAAGAAAAACTCCTCCCACCTGCTGCGCAGCAGCGGACTCGCCGGCACGGTCTGGGCGAAAAAGTGCCGCGCGCTGCCCGTTTCAGACCGCCGGCACCAACTCAACGTCTTTTCGTATATTGAAAATCACCGACTCCAAGACGCGTGGGTGTGGATATTTAGGGAAGGTCTGTACTGGTTGAATCGCGAAAACCGAAAGACGCCGTGAATAAAACCCACAGATAATTGTGTAATGAATAAAGCCCACGGATAGTTATCCGTGGGCTTGGGAATACATTAAAAGTCGGGGCGACGGTTGTGAAAAAATACTTACTCGCCCTTCGCCCTTGAGTTTTCACCTGCTTTTGGAACGGGTAGATTAACCTTGCACACCTTTTGCGCGGTGAACTGCCTGCCCGTCAGGTAATCGGTGAACTCCACGCGGATGGTAATCTCGTCGTTTTTCGGCGGTCCGGGCTGCCAGGGGCAGACGAAGCTGTAGTGATACGTCAAAAAGCCGCTTGACCACTGCTTGGCTATATCATCGACGGACCATTCGTACCGGCCGATGAGGTTGTCCTTCGGATCGGCGGCGAGGTCGAACAGCCGGACCGTAACGTCGCCGGCTGCCTTGACGGTGCTGCCGTGCTGATCGATCGGCCGGAGGTACACCTTAATCCCGTCGTGTCCGGCGCGCCCGTCGGTATCCACGCCGCCGGTATGCCGGCCCAGTTCGATCCTGGCCGTGTGGAACATCTTCTCCAGGCGCTTACCGCCCAGCGCCGCCAACGAGTCGATCTGCTTTCTCTTGGCGACTATATCAGTCTGGAGGGCTTCGTTGGTCTCTGTAAGCGTGCGATTGCGCTGCCTGGCGTCGTCAAGCTCCCGGCGAAGCGCCTTGTACTTGGCCCGAGGCACCACCGCCACACAGCCGCCCGCCGTCAGCAGCAGGCCCAGCACCACCGCTGCAAAAACCGACGCCGACCGGTTCATTTGCTCTTGCCTCCCTTGTCCGAGGCGGCTTTGGTTGAGGCCTTCGCAGCCGCTATGTGGTGGAGAATCTCATCCACGCAGCCGTACTCCACAGCCCGCTCTGCGTCCAGCCATTTGTTGCGGTCGCAGTCGCTCTCTATCTGCTCAATGGTCTGCGAGGTATGGTCGGCGAGAATCTGGTAGATGCGCTTTCGCAGGCGGATAATCTCACGGGCCTCGATGTCCAGCTCCGTCGCCGGGCCGGTCAGCACGCCTCGGATCAGCGGCTGATGGATGAGCACCCGGCTGTTGGGCAGTGTGTACCTTTTTTTGGCGGTCCCGCCGGCCAGCAGCACGGCGGCCATGGACGCCGCTAGGCCGATACAATACGTTGCAATATCCGGCCGAACGAACTGCATGGTATCGTAAACGGCCAGGCCGGCCGCCACGGAGCCGCCCGCCGAGTTGATGTACATGTTAATGTCCGCGTGCGGCTCCTCGTTGCTGAGGAACAACAACTGCGCGACAATCAGATTGGCCATGGCGTCGTCGATGACTCCGCCCACAAACACGATCCGGTCTTTAAGCAGGCGGCTGTAAATGTCGTAGCTCCGCTCACCGCGGCCTGTTTTCTCGATGACGATGGGTACGAGATGTTGATTTTCCGACATGGGCAACACTTCCTTTACTATGTGCCAATACTGCAATTTCCTTTGTCGCATGCAGATGCGACAGTAGCTCTCAGCCATCAGCACTCAGCTTTCAGCTACAGCCAAGCGGCTCCGCCGAATGTTGCCGTAGCTGATAGCTGAATGCTCGCTTTATTTCTTCTTCGACGGCTGATTTTCCACGATCTCGTCCACGATACCGTATTCCTTGGCTTCGGTGGGCGTCAGGTAGCGATCTCGCTCGGTTTCCTTCTCAATCTGTTCGATACTTCGTGCGGTGTGGTGGGCCATCAGTTCGTTGAGCATCTTCTTGGACTTGAGGATTTCCTCGGCCTGAATCTGGATGTCGGAGGCCTGGCCCGTTACGCCGCCCCAGGGCTGGTGAATCATAATCTTGCTGTGCGGCAGCGCGTATCGCTTGCCCTTGGTTCCCGCTGCGAGAATAATTGCCGCGCCGCTGGCGGCCTGGCCTACGCAATACGTAGCCACGTCGCAGCTTAGAAACTGCATCGTGTCATAAACGGCCAGCGTGTCGTCCACCGAGCCGCCCGGCGAGTTGATATAGAGACTAATCTCGCGGCTGGGGCTTTTAGCATGCAACTCCAGCAGCCGCATAATCAGCCCGCCGGCGATACTGGGCGCGATCTCGCCCCATAAAAATACGATCCGCTCTTCGGCCAGACGCTCTTCAAGAGTCATCTCACGACGCGCAACATAGTCGCGGTAGGCCAAGTTCTGAACATCAGGCGTTCGGGTCATCTGTTTTGCTCCCGTAAGGCTACTTGCTGCCGGAATTCTTGCTCTTGCCTTTGCCGGCGGTGGTTTTCTTCTTGGCAGTCTTTTTCTTGGCGGTCTTCTTGGCGGCCTTCTTGGTGGCTTTAGCCTTCTCAGCCTGCTCTTCAGGTGCAACTTCCGAGACCTTGGCCTTTGCAAGAATCGCGTCCATCGTCTTTCCCTCGCGCACGGACACCTCGACCTCGGCGAGCCTGCCGTCGCCGGCAAGTTCCCTGCGAAGCCGTTCGGGCCGACGCTCATACATGCGGGCCATCTCCGCCACGCGGGCGTTGACTTCGTCCTCGGTTACCTCGATTTTCTCGGTCTCGGCGACCTTCGCAAGAATAAACGAAAGCTTCAGGTCACTCTTGGCCTGCTCCGAAGCCGCCGCCTGCAACTCGGTAAGATTTTCGTCGATTTGCTCCCGAGGCACGCCGCGGGACAGCAGCTCCACATATCGCCGCGACAGCACCTGCGAGGCATGGCGTTCGGCCACACCTTCGGGCACGTCGAACTCGGTGTTGTCCAGCAGGTACCGGCCAACCTGTTGCCGCATCGCCCTCTGGACCTCGCCGGCCGCCCGCCCTTTAAGGGCCTGGCCAATCTGCTGGCGAAGCTGGTCCAGCGATTCGAATCCCGCAGACGCGGCGAACTGCTCGTCGATCTCAGGCAGTACGCGGCGGCGAACCTGCCCGATTGATATCTCGACGCTAAGTTCCTTGCCGCGCCACGCCTCATTCGGATGGGCCTGCGGCACATCGATTTTCAACTCCGCCTTCTCGCCCGCCTTCTTGCCGGCCAACTGTTTGCCAAGGTCCACCAGCGGCAGGCCTTCGATCTGGCCGGGCGCCACGCGGAGGGTTTGTTCGCCCTGGCGGAACTCGTCGATTCCCTCTCCGCTGATTTTCACGTCGGCGGTAACGACGTCGCCCTCGGCGGCCGGGGCGTCGGTAGCTTCGTGGCCGGCGCGAGACTGGCGCCACCGATCCAGCTCCTCGTCGATGCGACGGTCGTCGATATCGATGACGGGCTTCTCGACCTTGACGCCGTCCAGAGAAGGCAGGTCAAACTCCGGCGCTACCTCGACTTCGAAGCTGAATGTCATCTCGCCGGTTTCGGGCAGCTCGATTTTTTCGAGGTCGATGTCCGGCTCGCCGATCGTTTTCAGTTCGCTCTTTTCGATTGCCCCGCCGATGGACTCGCCCACAAGTGCGTTGCGGACGTCCTGGCCAACTTCCTTGCCGAAGCGTTTCTCCACGAGCCGTCGCGGCGCCCGACCAATGCGAAAACCGGGCACCTGGGCGGTTCGAGACAATTCGCCGAACATTTCGTCCAGCTTCGAATCGATCCGCTCTCGCGGGATCGTCAGCGTGAGTTTCTTGCGAAGTGTACCGGCGTCTTCAACGTCGATTTTGTTTTCAGGCAGATTCGTCTCCGGCTTGGCTTCGTCGCCGGGTTCCACGTCCGTTTTTGCCTGCGGGTCCTGGGTTTCTTCGGCCATGAGTGCTTTATGCTCCATGTTTGCCCGGCTGCGACCAGGCGAGCCTACGCGACACGCCCCCGATTCACCGGGACATAACGTCCGCCACTGCCTTTGAACCTCTTGCAGTGGCGGGCTAGAGCGCACAACTGTATGCAAAACCGCATCCGGCGTCAATCCATAATCTCCCGGTTACCGGCCTGGTCCGTAAAAATCTTGACGCCCGTCCCGGAGAAAGCCCTTGCAAGGCTGCGGGCTGCTGCTAGAATGGTCCGTTCTCTAATTTGACAAGAGGCCGCGCACGCAACCTTTCCCATGAAAGGTAACGCAGCGGCCCAAGGCTTGATATGAGGTTTCCGTGGCGGTTCGATTGAGATTGAAAAGATTCGGGCGAAGGCACCGTAGTTTTTATCGGCTGAACGCGATGGACATTCGCAAGCCGCGCGACGGGCGCGTCATTGAGCAGTTGGGCTGGTACGATCCTGAAGCAACCGAAACCGACAAGAGGGTTTCACTGAATCGGGAGCGGATCGAGTACTGGCTCAGTGTCGGCGCCAAACCGAGCGAAACGGTTCAGAAGCTGCTGGAGCGACAGGGCATCGCCTGTGCGAAGTAACCGTTGCCGCCCGAGAAGCAAGGCAGGTAACAGGTAAACGAAAGACTTTGGCTTTCGATGGCACTTCGCATTGACATCCTCACGCTGTTTTGCGAGATGTTCGAGGGCTTTTGCACCACGAGCATCGTCGGCCGGGCGGTCCGTCGGCACCTGGTGGAAATTCACCTGACAAACATTCGTGACTTCGCGTCGGACTCTTATGGAACGGTGGACGACGCCCCGTTCGGCGGCGGGCCTGGCATGGTGCTTATGTGCCAGCCGATTTTCGACGCCGTCGAGAGCGTTCGCAGCCGGGCATGCACGCCCGGCAAGGTCGTTCTGCTAAGCCCGCAGGGCCGAAAACTGACCCAGGAACTGGTCGGACAGTTGGCCGGGGCCGAAAGGCTGATCCTGCTGGCCGGGCATTATGAAGGGTTCGACGAACGGATACGCACGGGCCTGGCCGATATGGAAGTGAGCGTGGGCGACTTTGTGTTGTCCAGCGGCGAGATCGCCGCGATGGCGCTGACCGACGCGATCGTCAGGCTGCTGCCCGGAGCGCTGGGCAAAGATGAATCGCTGCTGGAAGAATCCTTCAGCTCAGGCCTGCTGGAGTATCCGCAGTATACTCGCCCGCGTGAGTTTCGCGGATTGAAGGTGCCGGAAATTCTGCTCGGCGGCGACCATCAGAAAATCGCCGATTGGCGAGCCGAACAGGCTAGGCTGCGAACCCGGCAGCGCCGGCCTGACCTGTGGGAAAAATACGATAAGAAAGCTGAGAACGGAGAATCGT
>JAXIHJ010000052.1:0-3781 GCA_034189755.1 Planctomycetota bacterium | reverse complement strand
GCAGCCATGGTCTGGTCGCATTCGCAGTTCTTCTGGGCCGACGGTAACGACGCGGCCACCTTGCGGACAATTTCGCTCATTGCAGTTACGGCGCCGGCGAGGCGGTCGGATTCGGTAACATCCGTCAGGCCCCCGAACAGATTACCGGCGGCGATCGGCCTGCGACGCTTGCCCGACTCGGCGTAGTTGGCCACGTAGCAGATGGCCGCATAGCAAAGTTGCAGTTCCTTTGCCAGGAACACCTCCGGCACGAACGTGTGTGTAACAATCTCTGCCCCGACTGCGGCAAGCATGCGCACCTCAGCCGGCGTCTCCAGCCGCGGCCCCTCACGCACAGCCGCCGTGCCGGTCTCGTGATGCACCAGCTTCATCTCATCCAGCACCTCGCTCACCACGCGGCGAAGGGTAGGACAGAACACCGGAAACTGACGAAGGTAGCCCAGCGGCGAATCTTCAAAGAACGTCTTGCGCCGCAGGTAGGTCTGATCGATAACGTCGTTCAGAACCACCAGGTCGCCGACGGCTACATTGTGCGTAATAGCGCCGCCCGGCCCCCAGGCCAGCACGCATTGAACGCCGAGGTCTTTCAGGGCATACATATTGGCGCGGTCGTTGATCTTGCGAGGAGCGGTCTTGCGCATCTCGGCGCCGTACCGGGGCATCAGGTAAAAATCCTGGCCCGCGCCCTCGATCAGCAGAACCTGACCGCTGCGGCCAAAGGGTGTTTCACGCGGGGAGAGTCTTTCGCCGCTGATCCGGCCCGCGTCCCACTGGCGGGTAATTTCTTCACCTGCAATACAGGCCACCGTTACTGCCACGGAAACTTTCCTTATCTCCTTAATCGGCGCCCGTTGCGAAAGGGCCGAACCAACAATAAAAATTCCACCTACACATTATGAAGCGAACCGGCGGCTCCTGCAAGGTTGCCGATGGTTTTGGCATTGCACAGCCAAAGGACCGAAGCGCCAAAAGTAGCTGCCCACGTGATTGGTGGTAGCATATAATAGGCTCACCATGAAGTCTCGCTTACGTCGCAGGCTTTTGTTTGCGTTGCTGCTGATCGGCTTGCTGCTGGTCGTGCTAATCTGGCTGGGGCCTTATTTAGCCTCAACGGATACCGCTACGCGATGGATAGTATCGTTCGTCGATGGCGGACTGGCCGGCCGGTTCCACATCGAGGACCTTTCGCTGAACTGGCTGGGCCCGTGCCGCGTGCGTGGCCTGGAGCTGTCCGATCCGTCCGGCCGGGAAGTGCTGGCGATCGAACAGATCACATATGCCCCGGGCGCGTGGGGGGCGATGACCGCCGTCGATGACTTCCAGCAGGTCCGCGTCGGGTCGCCGCATATAACACTGTACGTCGATAAGGATAACCGGGTCTCCATTTCCGAGGCCGTCAAACCTCGCGGCTGGCTCGCCGACATAATCGCCTCGCCGCGCAAGAAGAAAAAGCGTCCGCTTAGGCCGAGAGGGCAAATCCTGCTGACCAACGCCACCATTCAGGTGATTCGTCCTGACGGCAAATCGCTGCTTGGGCAGGGCGAGCAACTGTCGCTGGACTGGTCCGGGCGACTGGACTCATCGGACGAGTTGGTTTCGGCAGCCGGCCAGGCCATAATCGCTATGCTCGCCGCCGATACGGACAAGCCGCATCGCAGGGAACTGCTGCAATTCTCGCACGACGTGGCGGTAAACCGGCACGATGATGACATTACGTTGCGGGCGATTTCCATAGCATCAAGTCCCGCGACGCTCCAACTCGCCGGCACGATCCGAAAATACCGGACCGACCGCGAGCTTAAGCTCAACGTCGACTATGACATCTGCTGGCAGGAGGTTATGTTGCTGCTTCACGATTTCGCGCCCGACGCAGCCGAGGCGTTTTCGCTGACAGGCCGGTTGCAGAACAGCGTCGAGATAACCGGCCCGGCGTACCGCCCGCGGTTGCGCCCTGTGTATCGCGGTGTGAAGACCGACAGCATCAACGTCGGCTGGGACTCCGGCTTGGCCTACGGCCTGACGCTCGGCCAGTGCCTGCTGATGCCGATGCTGCAGGAAGGGCAGGTGCATCTGCCGGCGGCTGAGATTCCCGCATCCGGCGGCAAGATTAACCTCGCCGGGCTTGTGGACCTGCGGCAGGGCGACCCGATACTGCGAATCGACAAACCGCTTGCTGTGCTGGATCGCGTTAAAATCACGCCCGAGATGGGGCAGCATCTGCTTAGCCGGGTTAATCCCATATTCGCCGACCTGGCCGGCATTGAGGGCGAGGTCTCGTTCAGCCTGGCCGACGTCGAGCTGCCGCTGAGCGGCCGGATCAAACGTTCCGGCCGAGCCAGAGGCCGGCTGGACCTCTCAGATATGAAGATTCAGCCGCGCGGACTGCTGGGCAACCTGCTTCAACTGGGCGGGCGAACGTCCTCAGAGGCGCAGACGGTCAGGGTCCGCAGTGTGGACTTCGTCATCAGGGACGGGCGTTTGTCCTACGACAATTTCACGCTGGTCTTCGGCGATACGTTCGACCTGCGGTTCTCCGGCTCGGTGGGCTTCGACGACACGCTGGACCTTACCGTCTCGGTGCCGATCCGCCTGGAACTGCTGAAGGTGCTCGGCGTTAGGCCTGGCCTGCTGGCCGAGTATGCACGCCTGCTGGCTGACCTCCGCGTGGAGGTTCCCATACTTGGCGAGCGGACCAGGCCTCGGCTGAGTCTGGCCGGCGTGGATGTCCGCAAACTGCTTGCCGGCGCATCCGAGCGGTTGCTGAGCAAGGAGGCCCGCCAACGGCTCGGCGAGCTGCTCAGGCCTAAGCGGGACAGGTCCGGGACCCGCAATCGTCGGCCGACACAGTTGCCCAGGCTGCCGGCCACCCAGCCTGCACCTGAATAACACCAATACGCCTCTGCCCAGCCGCCCCGGCCCGAACCTTTCGCGCCCAATTCCACCCAATTGCGCCCAATTGCGCCCAGTTGCGCCCAATTGCGCCCAGTTGCGCCCAGTTGCGCCCGATTGCGCCCAATTGCGCCCAATTGCGCCCGGTTTGTTTTTGCTTAACCCGCTTTCGGTAAAACACTTAGCTATTTTGGGCTCCCGAATTCGCGTTTTTCCAAAAATAGGCTTTTTTGCGATTTATCGATCCGCCGATTCGTTAACTCATTGGATTCAAAAGCATTCCGAGTTCCGTGTTCCTGGTTCCGGTATTCAGTTATCAATCAGCGGTCTGTGTTCCGCTCATATGCACGGGGCGCATAGCACGCCCCCACTTTCTATTGGATGACGTCATTTGCGCGCGCAGGCGGCGTCGCAAAACTGCTATTGACGCTGTAACCCCCGGCCGGGCCGGGAGAAGTTTTTTTTATTTTCCAGAGCGGTTTTCGGTGTGAGCTTGTAAATCTGTGCGCACAAACGATGTCGTTGGGCCGCTGAGACGCAGACCTGCCCGCCCCTGCGAGTAGCAGGCAGGCGGGGGACGCAGAGAGTTTTTATATTTATAAATGACACAAAGGCCACGAAGGGCACAAAGACCACAAAGAGTTATAAAGGAGGGAAAACGACGAAAGATGAATTATGAGTTACTTGCCCTGAGTCCCGGCGCGCCGGGGTCGAAGGGTGGATTACGATTTCAACAAGCCGCGAGCGCCTAAGCGAGCGGTGCCGTTAAAAGCCTGCCGGCGAGAGGCTGTTTTGATGGGCAATTGGGAATTGGGCAATTGAGACTTGGGCAATTGGTGCTTGGGTAATTACAAATTTGACATTTCCCCGTCGAACTCATCGCCCCTGAACG
>JAXIHJ010000051.1:0-4190 GCA_034189755.1 Planctomycetota bacterium | reverse complement strand
TGTGCTTCGAGCTTGGGCGGGCTACCGTCGTGGTCACGGAAGACCAGCTTTCCCTGGCCATCGGCAAGCGAGGCCAAAACGTGCGCCTCGCGGCGAGGCTGACGGGCTGGGACATCGATATCCTGACGCCAGGCGAGTTCAACACCGGACTGGACGTGCTGGAAAAGGCCCTGCGTGAGGTGGAGCAGGTGGATTCGACCATTGTGGACCAGATTATCGCAATGGGCATGGTCAACGTGCTGGACGTCGAAGAGGTCGGCCCGGAACCGCTTATCAACGAACTTACACTGGACCGCGAATTGGCACAGAAGATTGTTGTCCGATGCGCCGAAGAGGCCAAGCGTGTCGCCGAGCAGCAGGCGGCTGCGGCTCGCGAGGCTGCAGAGGCGGAAAAATCAGCCGCTTCCAAGGGCGATGAAGAAGAAACCGCCCAGGACGAAAAACCCGCTGAGCCGGGGCAGGCGACCGAGCCTGTCGAAGCAAAGACAGAATCCGAGGCCGCCGACCAGGCAGATCAGGCTGAACAACCCGTCGAGCCGGACCAGGCCGGCCAGGTCGATGAACCTGAAACCACCGAGCCGACGGTCGAGGCCCCAACGTCCCAGACCCCGGACCAAGAGCCAGGTGAGCCGGCTCCGAATGAGCCAGCCGAAGAGCCGAAAGGCAACTTGCCAGCATAAGATGACACCGGCTGAGCGTTTCAGCCGGATGACGTGCATATAGAATCGCAGCTTTGCCGGGAGGTTTCCTTGGCAACACGTGTCTTTGAATTAGCCCGGAAACTCGGCGTCGGAAGCAAAGACGTCCTGACCAAATGCCGCGCCGAGGGTCTGGATATCAAGAACCACATGACTACGCTTTCGGCAGGGCTGGAGGCGACCATCAGCGAATGGTTCTCCGAAAGCGCATCGGGCACTGCTATCGAGACAACTGAGCATGTGGACTTGGACAAGGTGCGCGCCAAGGCCGAAAAGCGCCGACGCAGAAAACCCAAGAAGCCCAAAACCCAACCCGCCGAAGAAGTGGCAGATGTCGAGAAGACCGAACCGGCCGCAGAAGAGGCGGAAGCTGCCGAAGCCGAAACGCCGGTAGCGGAGGTCGGGGCCGCCGAGGCTGAGCAGCCGGCTGCTACGGAGGTTGAAGCTGAACCGGCCGAAGCGCCGCCCGAGAAGCCGAAACCGGCTGTGGTCGGACCCGCCGGCCCACAGGTCGTGCCCGCCCCGGCCAAGATGCAAGGCCCGCGCGTTGTACGGGTCGAAAGGCCAGACAAGCTCGCCCCCCCGCCTCGCCGCCGAACACCGCCGCCAGTCAGCACCGGACCGAGCATCGTCTATGGTGCTCCCAAGCGGGCCAAGGTGCCGCTTCAGCCTGAAGAGCCTACCCGACGAAAAGGCAAACGCCGCAGCCCGAGGCGTCGAGGCGGCCGTAGCGCCGATAGCGGTGAAAAGCTCCGCGAATGGCGGGATCAGGACCTCGCAGAGCGTTCCGAGCGGCTCGCGGTAGCTTCCGGCGGTGGCTTGAGAAGGCATCGCGCGAGCGTATCGAGAAAAGTCGGCGACACCGGGCCATCCATCAAGACCGGACAAGTTGAGATCGACGAGCCGATCACGATCAAAAGCCTCTCGGCCGCCACGGGCATCAAATCAGTCGCCATCATCAAGAAGCTGATGGAAATGAACGTGCCGGCGTCAGTTAACCAGGTAATCGACCGCGAACTCGCTGAGATGGTCGTGCTCGATTACGACATCGAACTGGCGGTACGCCAGGCCACCACCGCCGAAACCGCACTGTTCAAGAAACTCAAGGCCAGGCCTGAAACCCAAAAGACCCCTCGCGCTCCGGTAGTAACGATGCTGGGCCACGTCGACCACGGCAAGACGTCATTGCTGGATACAATCCGCGGCACGACGGTAGTAGCCGGCGAGGCTGGCGGCATCACACAACACATCGGCGCCTATCGCTACGACAAGGACAACAAGCAGGTGGTGTTCCTGGACACGCCGGGCCACGAGGCGTTCACGGCAATGCGCGCCCGCGGGGCAAATATGACCGACGTTGTTGTGCTCGTGGTCGCCGCCGACGACGGCGTAATGCCGCAGACCGTTGAGGCCATCAATCATGCCAAGGCCGCAGGTGTTCCGGTAGTCGTGGCTTTGAACAAGATCGACGTGCCGAACGCCAACATACAGCGGGCGTTGGGGCAACTCGCCGAGCACGATTTGCAGTCGCGCGAATGGGGCGGCGATATTGAATTGATCCAGACTAGCGCCGAGACGGGTGAGGGTATCGACAACCTGGTCGAGATACTCAGCCTGGAAGCCGAACTTCTGGAACTGACAGCCGAGACCGACGCACCTGCCAGCGGTTACGTGATCGAGGCGGAAATGGACCCCACTCGTGGCGCGTTGGTCAGACTGCTGGTGCTCAACGGAACGCTGAGTTTAGGGGACACCGTGTTGGCCGGCATGAGCTATGGCCGGGTCCGCCAGATGGTGGACAGCCATGGCAGGAGCGTCACGGAAGTCGGGCCGTCCACGCCCGTAGAGATCGTGGGCTTGGATGATGTGCCTCAGGCAGGCGACCGTTTCTATGTCGCCGATGATCTTGATCTGGTCCGGGCCGTAGCCGAGCAGCGCCGCGAACAGGCCAGAACCAAGCATCTGGCGCCACGCGAGAAGATGACGGTGGAGAGCCTTTTAGGCCAGATTGAGGCCGGCGAGAGCAACGAGTTGCCGTTGATTATCAAGGCCGACGTCCAAGGCTCGGTCGAGGCGCTGAGAGGCTCGCTCCAAAAGCTGAACACCGATGAGGCTCGCCTGAATATTCTGCACAGTGCAGTCGGCGGCATTTCCACCGGCGACGTCGGCCTCGCCGAGGCGTCCAACGCGATTATCATCGGCTTTAACGTGGTGCCCGACGCCGCCGCCCGGCAGTTGGCCGAGGCCAAAAACGTGGACATCCGACGGTACCGCGTCATCTACGACATCATCAAGGACGTCCGCAAGGCGATGGAAGAGGGCCTGGCGCCGGAGATCCGCGAGGAGATACTAGGCCGGGCGGAGGTCCGGCAGGTGTTCCAGATTTCCCGCCTGGGCACGGTGGCCGGGTGCCTCGTCAGCGACGGACTAGCACAGCGAAACGCCAAGGTGAGAATTATCCGTGACAATGTCGTCGTCGAGGACAATCGCACCCTCGACAGCCTCAAGCGATTCAAGGACGACGCCCGCGAAGTCCGAGCCGGGATAGAATGCGGAATCAAAATCGCCGGATATAACGACGTCAAGAAAGACGATATCATCGAGTTTTATCAGCAGGTCGAGGTGGCAAGAACGTTTTGATGAAACAAATTCGAATCACAAATAACCAAAGTTCTGTGGTAGCCGCTTGAAACGTTGAAAAATTCAATTTTTGGATCGGGTTTGAGAAAAGCCGGCAGGAAATCATGGGCACAACCGTGGGGCTGGTTCATTTGGAGCTTAATGTAGCCCAGGCTATGAGCCTGAAAGACAAGCGACGTGTGCTGAAGAGTCTGAAGGATCGTCTGGGCAGGGCGCACAACGTCTCGGTGGCCGAGGTGGACCACATGGATAAGCCCCGTTGGGCGGTTCTGGCCGTTACGATGGTCGGCAACGACAAGCACTACCTTGAATCGGCCCTTCAGAAAATCGTCAATACCGCCTCGCGACAGCGAGAGATGGTGCTGGTAAACCACGAGACCGAGTGGCTGTAAGATGAACCGGAGAACAGAACGCGTCGGCAACCTGCTCCGCAAAACGATTGGGCAACTGATCCTGCGGCAGCTTTCAGATCCGCGGATCGACCCGGCCCGAACGTCGGTTACACGAATAGAGATACCAGAGGACCTGCTGACCGCCAAGGTGTACGTCTCGGTCGGCGGAGATGAAGCTATGCAGCGCAGGACCATCCATGCGCTTCGCCACGCCGCCGGGCATATTCAAGAACTGATGATGCGGGAAATCTCGCTCCGGCATACGCCGGCGCTGGATTTCGTGCTGGATGAGACCTTTAAGAAGACACTGGAAACCTATCGGATTATCGAACAGGCCATGGAAGAAATTCGCAGCAAAGACCCCGCCGAGCAGGCCCCTTGCCAGGCCGCCAACGACGGCGAAAGCCCATAGGACATCACTGAAGTGAAGAACGCCAAAGAATATGAGAAGCACATCAAG
>JAXIHJ010000050.1:0-25383 GCA_034189755.1 Planctomycetota bacterium | reverse complement strand
GTCAAGGAGTGGGTTGACCGGGGGCTGGAGGTGGAGCTCACCAGCCACGGCACCCTGGCCTCGCGCCTGTACGCCGGCGCCACGTATTACCAAAGATATCCTTCTTCAGTTCCTCGTACACTCGTAAGCCAGGCTGGCATGCATCCGCCATGAAAACCGAGAAGAACGCCTCCCAATTGCTTCCCGGATTCTCTATTTCCAACAAGCCTTTGACCGCTTTGAAAAACTCACCTGCTGCCGCCTTCGCGTCGTCCCCATCCTTGCCCCTCGTTTGTGCGGAGGCTGCTGCCTCTTCTTTTGCCTTTTTCACTTCTTCAAGCTTATCGGGCTTTTTGTGTTGTTCGCAGAGCGATTCAAGAACCTCGTCATCAAGAAGGTAGCTTTCAAGATGTCGTCGTGTGAGAACCCTGACGCCCTGCTTTTCAAGTTCTTCAACTTGTTCGTCAGTACGCCCGTCACGATCAATAATCTTGATGCACTCGACGCCCATTGCCAATCGTTCCAGAGACGCTATCAGTCTTATGGAATCCTTCACCACATCGTCTGAATTGCCGCCGGAGATGAACTCAGTGTCCGGGAACTTCCTAGCGAATATCCTCCTAAGGCACTTCGCATCGTGCTCTTGGCGAGATAGTCTTCCTTCCATTCCGAGCGGTCGTCCTTCGCAGATGACAATCCGCCTAGGAGCAACAAGGTCCGCCATATCATCAAGGGCCACGGAGAGGAACTTCTTCCAAAACAGCCGATCGACAGTGGCAGGCATCATCTCTACTTCGTTGTCGTAGTCCCGGTCCGAAAAGTCCAAGAAGACGACGCTCTCAGGTTTGCTGCGATCAATATCAATAGCCTTTCTGATCATCCCGATGGAATGAGTCGCAATCCATAGTTGAGAGTCGGGCGGCACGAGCCCGAAAAGTTCGTCAAGCAGTCTCGCTTGTAGTTTGGAATGCATGTGCAAGTCCGGCTCGTCGATGCAGTACACTGAGTCCGTAAAAACACCCTTTCGAAGGAAAATATCCAAGAGCACATCGAAGGCATCTTTCTCTCCTGCGGATAGGTTGACGTATGGAAACCCCTTTGATGTGCCCTTCTCGAAGAGGAAAGTGCCTCCTTGATGGGGGTTCCCGACTCCCTGTAACACCAGATCTCCGAAGACTCGCTGCATGGACTCACGTAAAGGGCCAATTAAAAGTTCACGTAGGGCTTTTCTGGTAAGGCGTTCGTTGTCGTTGGGGTTGTTGAACAAGTCGTAAGTTGTGTCGATAACTAAGCGGTTGTAGTTCTGCTTAACCCGTTTGTCGTCATTGACGAGAAGATTAAGGCGGCCCATCTCCTCGTCTTCAACCGTCGATGGCGCATCTATATGGCCTGCTTGAAAGTGAGGTTCATTCCTATAAGCAGAACGCAGGTATATAGCGCGCTTCTTTGCTTCGCCTTGGGGTTCTTGCCCATGAAAACTGACGGTCACTTTTGCCCGAGTTGTAGTGTGGAGCTTATTCGACTCGGCTTTTCTATGTTTTTTGTGGTAGTAGTCAAAGTAGCAGTTTTTTCGCCAATGGTTCAAGGCTTCAAAAACGCATGTCTTTCCCGTCCCGTTGATCCCTAAAAGAACCACCAACCTCGCCGCTTCCGGGATATCATGTATCCGCAG
The DNA here is from genome assembly GCA_034189755.1 of Planctomycetota bacterium. GTDB lineage: Bacteria > Planctomycetota > Phycisphaerae > SM23-33 > SM23-33 > JAXIHJ01. Next base: position 23,732 of record JAXIHJ010000050.1, on the reverse strand, counting down.
GTCAGAGAATCTTTTGAAGTCATGTACATGGATTTCTTTGATCCGCATGTTATGTGTTCCTTTCTCCTCCATACGGCGCTTCATCCTCCCGCACCTGCATGTGTCGGGGCATGGTATTCACATCTCCGATTTCCCAAGCCCTGTTAACCCGAAGTGTTACCACGCGATACCCATAGCGATAAGAAAAAGCCATAAACCCGACGGCTGGAGTCATTTACTTCTACCATATCAGCCCGGCAAATAACACAAAGTTCTACCTGCCCGAAGGGGGCGGCCTGCCGGCGAGAGGCTGTTTTGATGGGCAATTGGGAATTGGGCAATTGAGACTTGGGCAATTGGTGCTTGGGTAATTACAAATTTGACATTTCCCCGTCGAACTCATCGCCCCTGAACGTATGGCCGAGGTATGTTTCCTGGACGAGCTTATCGTTGATAAGCTGTTTCGGCGGTCCTTCGCGGAGCACCTGGCCGCCGTCGATGATGTACGAGCGGTCCGTTACAGTCAGCGTTTCGCGGACGTTGTGGTCGGTCAGCAATATGCTGATGCCGCGGTCGCGCAGTGCGACTATCTCCCGCTGAAGGTCCTGCACGGCGATGGGGTCCACGCCGGAAAACGGCTCGTCCAGAAGTATCATGGTGGGGTTGGTAACCAGCGCGCGGGCGATCTCCAGCTTGCGGCGCTCGCCGCCGGAGAGCGTCCGTGCCAGTTGCTCGGCTACCTGCATCAGGCCGAACTGCGACAGCAGGTGCCCGCACCGTTCGTTCCGCGCCTGCCGCGACAGGCTCATCGTCTCCAGGACGGCCAGTATGTTCTGCCGAACGGTCAGCCGCTGGAAGATGCTGGGCTCCTGCGACAAATAACCCATCCCGCGGTGGGCGCGCTTGTACATGGGCATCTTGCTGACGTCCACGCCATCGAAGAAGACCTTGCCGCCGTCGGGGCCTATCATGCCTATAGTCATGCGAAATGTGGTGGTCTTGCCCGCCCCGTTTCGGCCAAGCAGGCCTACAATCTCGCCCTGCCTGACCTGAATGGAGACCTTGTTGACTACGGGCCGGCCGCTGTATCGCTTTACGAGGTCCTTGGTTTCCAGAAGGATCATTTTTCTTCACACCATTGCTGTGGATAACATGTGTAAAACACCACGTCCGCCCGCAAGGGCACGCTGCGGAACGATTTTCAAATAAATTTCGCGTCCCTGAGACGGGCAACCTGCCGGCAACTTGCCGAATAGGTTGTAAAGCCTTTTTTTGTAAGCTCCGCTTTTGTATCGCATTATGCAACGGGCCTTCACGGCCTCGTTTCCGGGGCGTCCCTGAGGGACTGTTCCAGGCCCCGGCCCAAAGACGACCGAAGCTCGGCGTCCGGGGGCAGCCTAGGGTGGCTCAATGTGCATAACTTGCCAAAAATTACCTGTTTTTTATGATTCGCACCGGCGCCGGTACCGGTAAATCGCTCTAGCGAACCAGCCTCATCTTACCGACGTTTGGCAGTAGTGGCAAGCCGGGCAGCCCGGGCAGCCTAAAACCCGACGGCCAATATACCAGCAGTGCCCGGCCGATCATATTGTAACGCGGGACGGTGCCCAATTGATACAGAGGCTTGGCCCCGTTCTCGTATGTCCGCAGAATTCGCCCGTTTTTTTGCCACAGCCGCAGCGACGGCGCCGCCGACGTCCACGCCCGCCCGTCCAGGCTCTGGGGGCTGTTGTCGCCAAGGACAAAGAACTCATCCAGGTCGGGCCTGTCCGCATGGCGCGCCAGGGCTATGGGGTTGTCAGTCGTGCCCCAGCCGGTCATGCCCTTGCGGACGTCAAGCAGGCCCAGCCTGCGAAGTCTGCGTGCGTAGTGGCCTTGCACGCCGTTCGAGACGTCGCCCAGGGTCGGGCAGGTGTAATAGACATCGCGCAAAAGTCTTACGTGCCACAGTTCGCATCTTCCGCCGTCGGTCTCGATGGCTATGCGGGGGGTGGGAATCGGCCGGTCGGGCAGCTCCGCCAGGCGTTTTTTGAGCGAGTCGTAGTCGGCCGAATACTGCCGGCGCGTACTGACGAGCACCGGCTCGCCGTCGATCTCAAACGTGACGCGAAGATCGACGTGTGTCAAGGCCAGTGCGTAGCCGCGGTCAACCTGGAGCGGCTTGGCGAGTCTTCTGCGGCCCCATTCGACCCATTTCCCGCCGGTTCCATCGGGGGACTTACACCGCAGAAAGGCTGTGCCGTCAGTGTGCAGCTCGGCCTGGAACTCGTGCTCGAAGCTGGTGAGCATGAGCGTTACCCGGCCGCGCGGTTCCTTCGGCACGAACGTGGATGACAGCTTCAGGTCGCTACAGATGTCCACTTCCGCGTCGATGACGCTGTTTTCGGCCCGTGGCAAGTTGTACCCATAGTGCGGCAGGAAGGCGCCTTTGGGGGCCTGAAACGCGATTCGCCCCGGCCCGGGGCCGCCGTGGAAGGCGAAACGCCTTCCTTCAAACCCGGCCAGGTCCCAGCATTCTTCGGCGCCTTCAACAACGCGCCATCGCGGCTGCCGCCATCGTTCCGAACGGTCCTCGCCGACATCGCCCGACGGGTGATAGTCGTTATCATACAGAATTTGCCACATTTCCCGCTGTGCCCGGAGCGGCTTTTCGCGGATTTGCCAAGCCGAATCGCCCTCGGCTTTGAAAAATATGTTACCGTGGACAATCTCGATGGTCTCACCGGGCATGCCGATAAGCCGCTTGATGTAGTTCTCGCGATTGTTCTGCGGATTGCGGAACACGACCACATCCCACGGGCGGGGGTCCTTGAAGCTGTAGATATATTTCAGCACGAGGACGCGGTCGCCGCCGTTGACGTATGCCGGCCTGGCGGTGTAGGGGTACGGATGGCCGCAATTGGGGCACGTCGCCCCGGTGGGAGTGAGTTTCCTGCTTCGGCTGAAATGCTGTGCGGCTTCCCGCGGCAGACCAAAGGCGTACTCATAGCCGCACTGCGGGCAGCGCAAGTCCCAATGCTCGCCCATCAGGCGGGGTGCCATCGAGCCGGTAGGAATTACGAACGCCTCGACCATAAACGCCCGCAGCACCAGCGCGAGCATGATAGCCACCCAGATGCTCTCCACCGTATCACGGACGGGACCTAGCCCGCTTTGTCGCTCTTGCGAGTATTGTTTCATAAAGCTCAACGATAGCCGTTATCTGCGGCCTCGCCAAGCGTTAATTTCAGCCGGGGCGCTACGAGCCGTCGGCTGCACGCGATGCCCGGACTTTCATAACTCATCTCGATGCGTGTTCCCGCGGCTCAGGCTTGCTCATCGCTTGACAGTTGCGCAAATGCTCACTTACCATATGCCGGCTTGGTTCGAGGCGTGCTGTCATGCAAAGCGAAGGGGCACAGCGGCAAATGAAGAATTCGTGCAGTCTTAGCGGCTTGGTAACTTTGGCGCTGCTGGTCCTCTTGATTTTCGCCCGTCCCGCCTACGGCTACATCGACCCGGGCACGGGAAGTTTCGTGATACAGGTTCTGCTCGGCACGGCGCTGGGATGCCTGTTGGCCGTCAAGATGTTCTGGCGTCAACTGAAGGGATTCGTTAAGAGGCTTTTTGGCCGAAAGCCTTAATCCAAGGCAGAAAAAGCCGCCGCACAGGATGCAACAATGTCTCAGCAGGCGATTGCCGGTTCGTTTCGTGACCCTAGCGGGTTTCTCTTCATGAAAGAGGGGAGGCTCTATCGGCAGGTAAATCATGTGTACAGGGACGACTATGATGCTCTTATCGATTCGGGGCTTTACGAATCGCTGGCCCGGGCCGGCCTGCTGATTCGGCACGAAGAAGCTGACATATCACTGGCTGCATCCGACAAGGCCTACAAGGTCATCAAGCCTGAAAAGATTCCGTTCATCTCTTATCCGTATGAATGGTGCTTCAGCCAGTTGAAAGACGCCGCCCTGACGACGCTGGAAGTACAGAAGAAGGCGATGGACTGCGGAATGTGCCTGAAGGATTGCAGCGCATACAACGTTCAGTTCCACAAGGGCAAGCCGGTCTTCATCGACACGTTGTCCTTCGAGAAATACCGCGAGGCAAGGCCTTGGACAGCTTACAGGCAATTCTGTCAGCATTTCCTGGCGCCGCTGGCGTTGATGAGCCGCAGGGATATCCGCCTGGGCCGGCTGCTTCGCGTCTATGTAGATGGAATACCGCTGGATTTGGCCGACAGGCTCCTGGGCCTGCGGAGCCGTTTTTCATTTTCTTTGACCGTTCACATTCATCTTCACGCCAGGACACAAAAGCGATACGAATCCAGGCCGGTTGATATGGGCAGGCAAAAGATGAGCCGCTTCGCCCTTTTGGGATTAATCGACAGCCTGGAATCGGCCGTTAAAAAACTCCGTTGGCGGCCGGGCGGTACGGAATGGGCCGGCTATTACAACGAGACCAACTATTGCGACGATGCAATTGAGCGCAAAAAGACTATCGTAGCCGAGTTTCTTGATGCCGCCGGCGCCCGAACGGTGTGGGACCTCGGCGCCAATACGGGCGTCTTCAGCCGTGTCGCCGCCCAAAAGGGTATTCAAACAATTTCGTTTGACCTGGACCCGGCCGCGGTGGAGAAAAACTATCTCGAAACCATCGAGCGCGGCGAATCAAACATCGTGCCGCTGGTGCTGGATTTGACTAACCCCAGCGCGGGGCTTGGCTGGGCGAACGAAGAGCGGATGTCCCTGGCCCGGCGCGGGCCGGCCGATACGGTAATGGCCCTTGCGCTGATCCATCATCTGGCGATTTCGAACAATCTGCCGCTGGCGAGGGTCGCGAGGTTCTTCAAGGATATATGCAGCACTCTCATCATCGAGTTTGTACCAAAGGCCGACTCCCAGGTGCGCAGGCTTTTGGCCTCGAGGCAGGATATCTTTGACGAGTATGATCAGGCACACTTCGAGCGGGCCTTCGAGCGGTATTTTTCACAGGAACGGCGTGTTGACATCGAAGGCACACAACGCACGCTTTATCTGATGAGGAACATTGCAGGCTAATGCAAGACCATAAACAGCCTGAAGCGGCCGGCGACAAGGCGAACAGGCCGGCTGTGGTGCATCCGTTTCTGTTCGGCCCTTTTTTCGTACTGTCCCTCTACGCCGCCAATATTCAACACTTTCCCATTACCGTAACTTTTCTTCCGATCGCCATTACGGTAGGCCTGGCGGCTGTTCTATGGGGTGTTCTGTCGCTTATTCTCAAGAACGGGAGAAAATCGGGGATTGTTGTTTCGCTCTTTTGCCTTTTGTTTTTCTCCTATGCGTACGTTTTGGACATGGTTTCTTACTCATTCGGCGCCCAGGTGGGCAGGGGCAAGGTTGTTCTGCCTGCCCTGGGTCTGGTCGGGATTTTAGGATTTGTTGTTACCATAAAATCCAAAAGGCCCTTGGTGATTCCGACCAGACTGTTGAATGTCTTGGCCGCGTCGTTGTTGGCCGCCGTGGCGGCGAGGATTGGTTTTCGGACGGTTTCGGACTGGCGGACGAACGAACCTGCCCCCGCCATATCGCCTCCGGCCGCCGGTACGGCTGCAACCCTCGGCAAAGAAACCGTTCTGCCGGACATATACTACATCATTCCCGATGGTTACGGCCGGCAGGACGTCCTGAAGGAACTGTATGATTACGATAATGCCGCGTTTGTCGATTTTTTGCGGCGCCGGGGGTTTTACGTGGCAAACGATGCCTGCGCCAACTATTGCCACACAGCCCTGAGCCTGGCTTCGTCGCTGAACATGCGTTACATCGGCCGATTGCAAACAGCTACAGAGGCAAGGGACAGGTGCCCTTTGATAAAACAGATTGCTCGCAACGCCGTATGCGGGGAACTGCGCAGGCACGGTTACAAAATCGTCTTGTTCTCTTCGGGATATTTTGCCACCGAGAAGATTCAGGGCGCTACGTACTTTCGGGCGCAGAGGCTCAACGAATTTGATTACGGCCTCATCGCCACGACACCGATTCCCATACTCATGGAAAAAGTCCTGGGGGCTTACACGCTGCACAGGGAGCGGATACTTTACACGCTCGACCATCTACCGGAGGCGCGTGATTCGGACAGGCCGGTTTTTGTTTTTGCCCACATAGTCTGTCCTCATCCGCCCTTTGTCTTCGGCCCGGCAGGCCGGCCCAGGCAGCCGGCCGGCCGATATTCGCTCAACGACGGCAGTCATTGGCTTGAGCTTGACAAGGCAAATTCTCCGGCGCGTTACAGGCAGGGCTACGCCGAGCAGTTGGCATTCCTCAATGCCAGATTGGAGAAGGTTATTGATGCGATCCTCACCCGCCCAGGCCGGCCCGCGGTGATTATCCTACAGGGCGATCACGGCCCGGGCTCCATGCTGGACAAGGCAAGCGCCGAAAGGTCCGACGTCAAGGAGAGAATGACGATACTGAGTGCGTACTATTTCCCGGACGAGTCCTATGACCTGCTTTACGACCGGGTCAGTCCCGTCAATACATTCAGGGTGGTTTTCAACCGCTATTTCGGAGGAAATTATGAACTGTTGACCGACAGCAGCTATTTTTCGACCTCCGGCCGGCCCTACGACTTCATCGACGTAACCGACAGGATCTTCACCCGTCGCCGTGTTCGGCAGACAAAAGACCGGAGCAAACCCGGCAAAGAACCGGCCAAGAACCCCCAAGCCAACCACTTGTAACGCATTGCCGTTGTGGGTATTATCTTAGGTTCGAATCTTACGGAAAGGCAAGTCTGAATGAACGTATTGATTACCGGCGGAGCCGGTTTTATAGGTTCGCACCTGGCTGAGGCAATGCTGAATCGCGGTGATCACGTGATCATCGTTGACGATCTGTCCACCGGTTTGCTGGATAACGTTGCTCACCTGATTACGAACAAGAAGTTTCAGTTCGTCCGCGAGTCGGTCCGCAACGAAGCCACGATGACCGCCCTGGTCGACCGCTGCGATGTTGTTTTTCACCTTGCAGCCGCGGTTGGGGTCCAGCTTATCGTGGATGCACCCGTCCATACCATTGAGACGAACATTCACGGCTCGGAAGTGATGCTCAACCTGGCGAACAAGTTCCGCCGGAAAATATTCGTCGCCTCGACTTCAGAGGTCTACGGCAAGAGCACAAAGGTTCCGTTCAGCGAGGACGACGACGTTACGCTCGGCTCTACGCGCTTCACGCGGTGGAGCTACGCTTGCAGCAAGATGGTGGACGAATTTCTGGCACTGGCGTACCACGACCAGTATGGTCTGGAGACGGTCGTGTGCCGGTTCTTCAACACCGTAGGCCCCCGCCAGACCGGCCGATACGGCATGGTCGTGCCTCGGTTCGTTCAGCAGGCGCTGAACGGCGAAACGATTAGGATTTACGGGACAGGACGGCAAACCCGATGTTTCTGCAACGTGGCGGACGTAGTGGATGCGCTGGTGAAACTGATGGACTGTCCGCAAGCCGTGGGAGAGGTGATCAACATAGGCACGGCCGAGTCGATATCCATTGAAGACCTTGCCGACAGGATCGTTGAACTAACCGGTTCAAAGTCCGACAAGTGCCACATGAGTTACGAGGAGGCATATGGCCGGCCGTTCGATGATATGATGGTCCGCATGCCTGACCTGACAAAAATCAAACGTTGGATCGGTTATGAGCCGAAATACTCACTGGAGCAAACCCTTCAGCAAGTTATCGATTACGAGCGAACGAGGAAGTAACAGAAATGGCGAAGTACCTTGTTACTGGCGGCGCTGGTTTTATCGGGTGCAACCTGGTTCGGTTTATTCTGGAAAAGGGCCACGAGGTGGTGGTCCTGGACGACTTTTCCACCGGCAAGCGTCAGAACATTGCGGATGTAAAAGACAGGATCGAACTAATCGAGGCGGATATACGCGACCGCGGGGCCGTGGATCGTGCGACAAAAGGGGTTGATGCAATATTTCACCAGGCCGCCCTCGGCTCGGTGCCGAGAAGTATGAAGGATCCGTGGACCACCCACGACGTTAACGTCAACGGCACCGTTAACATCCTGGAAGCAGCTCGGGCCGCCGGTGTCAGGCGAATTGTTTTCGCCGCGTCTTCCAGCGCCTACGGCGAGAAGAAGGAATCTCCCAAGCATGAGGACATGGTCCCGGCGCCGATTAGCCCCTATGCAGCCAGCAAGGTTGCCTGCGAAGCATATATGCAGGGCTACGCGGCGGCGTTTGGCATGGAAACCCTCTGTTTGCGATACTTCAACGTGTTCGGGCGATATCAAGACCCGGCCGGGGCGTACGCTGCGGTAATTCCGGCATTTATCAGCCGGCTGTTGCGGGGGCAGAGCCCTGTCGTCTATGGCGACGGCGAGCAGAGTCGCGATTTCTGCTATATCGACAACGTCTGCAAGGCGAACTGGCTGGCCGCCTACGCCGCGGCCGACAAGTGCAAAGGGCAGGCGATTAACATCGCATGTCAGCAAAGTACAAACCTGAATCAAATCCTCGATCAACTCCGAAAGCTTCTCGAAATGGACATCAAGGCGGTCTACGAGACAAAACGCCGCGGCGATGTCAAACACTCACTGGCTGACATCAGCCGAGCAAAGGCCGTTCTGGGCTATCAGCCGGAAATATATTTCAAACAAGGTCTTGCCGAGGCAATCAACTGGTATAAGCAGCATTTAAGCTGATCCGCACTTGTTGAAACCACCGCCCCCCTGTTTGGGGTTTAAGATGGTTCAGCCAGAATGAAACGTTTGTTTGATATCATGGCCGGTTTGATCCTGATCATTTTGCTCGGGCTGCCGATACTCTTGATAGTGCTGGCGATTCGCCTGAGTTCTCCGGGCGGGGCGATTTTTCGCCAGAGGCGAGCCGGCTGGAAAGGTAAGCCCTTTGACATATTGAAGTTCCGTACGATGCGTGCCGATGTTGACCCATATGGCGGTTCGCCTCATTCGGCGGATGACCCTCGCCTGACACGCATAGGCCGACTGCTGCGCGAGACGAGTCTTGATGAGCTGCCTCAGTTGTTCAATGTGCTGTTTGGACAGATGAGCATAATAGGTCCCAGGCCTCTTTACGAACGCCAGGCTGCATTGTGGGACAATTGCCAGAGACGCCGCCTGGAAGTCAAGCCCGGAATAACCGGCTACGCACAGGCATACGGTCGGGGCAGCCTGACCCACGAAGAAAAAATAGAACTCGATCTGTACTACCTGGAAAATAAAAGCTTATGGTTGGATTTGAAGATTCTTTGTCGGACATTTACAAACATTTTTACTCGCCGCCGCGACGTGTACGAGCAGCGTTATAGTAAAAACAAGGAGCGGGAATCCGATTAGCCCGGGCGAACTGAACATCCTGTTTACCTGTGCCGGCAGGCGGGTGGCCCTGCTAGAGGCCTTCCGCCGCGCGATGGACGAACTGAAGATCGCAGGTAAGCTGATTGTTACCGAAATTACGTCAGCCTCACCGGCATTTCACAAAGCTGACCTCGCGACGACCGTTCCGCCGGCGGGGAGCATCGAGTACATCCCTTCACTTTTGAAGATTGTCAAACAGCACAAGGTTGGCTTGCTCGTTCCGTTGACGGACCTGGACCTTCGCAGCCTTGCGCGGCATCAGGGCCGGTTCAGTAAGCTCGGCTGCACTGTCATGATCGGCTCGGAGTCTGCCATGACGCTGTGCCGCGACAAGGCTCGAGTCAACATGTTGCTGGGGGAAGCGGGCCTGGCCACCATAAGGACGCTTACACTAAATGAATTTCGCACGCAGCCCTTCTATCCGTGCTTTGTCAAACCGATCAGCGGCTCGGCAGGCATTGGGGCTTGCATGATTCGTAATGAAAAAGACCTTCGTGCTCACCTTGCCGTCTTCGGCGAGCTGCTGATTGTGCAGGAATACGCGCCCGGCCAGGAGTTCACCATAGACGTTTATCGAAGCCGCGACGGTAAGGTACGATGCATCGTTCCTCGTCAGAGGCTTGTCGTCCGAAGCGGCGAGGTCGAGAAGGGCATTACCGTTAAAGATGAGCAGCTCGCTCGAGACGTTAACCGGCTTGCCGACCTGTTGGGAGATATTTGGGGCGTGTTCTGCTGTCAGTGCCGCCGGAAAGAGGGAGGCAGGCCACGGTTCTTCGAGGTAAATCCCAGATTCGGAGGGGGAGCGCCGCTGGCTATCGCCGCCGGCGCAAACCTGCCGCTGTACCTCATCCAGGAAGTGCTCGGCAAAACCATCACTGCTGAAATGGGCAACTTCACGGATCGCCTGGTCATGCTTCGCTACGATGAGGCCGTGTTTGTTCAGACGGATGACACTAGTTCCCTTCCCGGATACCATACGCCCGATTTCAGGTAATTTGCCTCAAAGCCGTCTTGCCCCAAAGGGATTTTCAGTGTGGATAATCGGTCGCAAACAATTCGTGCCGTCATATTCGACCTGGACGATACGCTATTCCCGGAACGCGACTACGTGTGCAGCGGGTATGCTGCCGTGGGCGAGTACTTGCGAGAAGCTCTCGGCTCGGAAGAACGTTTTGAGGCCTGGCTTTGGGACCGCTTTCTTGCCGGACAAAGCAGCGGCGCGTTTGATGCGTTAAACAGGCAATTCAAACTCGGCTTGTCCGAAGAACGGATCGGACGACTCATTGCGACATATCGTCAACATCGGCCGAAGATTTGCCCTTACCCGGACGTCAGACAAATACTCGCGCGTCTGAAAAAGCGCTGCCGCCTGGGTTTGCTCAGCGATGGATTCCTGCCCGCACAGCGCCTGAAGCTCGAATCGCTGCAACTGGAGCGTTTTTTTGATGCGGTGGTCTTTACGGAGGAATTAGGCCGCGAATTCTGGAAACCTTCACCGGCAGGTTTTGAAAAAATTTGCCAACTAATCGATGTCAAAGGCGAAGCTTGTGCTTACGTCGCAGACAATGTTTCCAAGGACTTCATCGCGCCGAACCGGCTCGGATGGCGGACAATCAGATACCTTCGGCCCGGACAAATCCACGCAGAAAAGGCAGCGCCGGCTGAAGGCGAGCCTCAATTAACCGTCCACACTCCCAAAAGCCTCATGGACGCTCTGGATTGCCCCGGTCCGGACTGACGATTGTAGGCAGTTGACGGTTAAGCAGCCAATGTCTTGACCGGGCCAGCCGGGTTGGAATACAGTTTGTTGTGGATCGTCAGATTGCCGTTGGCCGGCATGTGGTGATGATGCAGGCCTAATCATTCTGGTTTGACACTTACGCCCGTAGCTCAACCGGACAGAGCAGCGGTCTTCTAAACCGCAGGTTGCAGGTTCGAGTCCTGCCGGGCGTGTTGGACTGCCTGACCTTTTGGGTGCAGAGGGCATTCAAGTTTTCCAGCATCTTTTAGCTTGGGCGGCGGTTAAAGGCCGACGGGCAAGGTGTTTTTGAGTCAGGACTCAGCCTTCAAAGGCCGGCTCATAAGATCGGCAATAGCTTCGACAGGCGCCTTCGAGCGGAATAGTACGTCATATACGGCTTGCGTAATCGGCATTTCAACGCCAAGCCGGGATGCCAGCTCTGCCACGCTGGTCGTGGTGGCCACACCCTCCACAACCGACGCTGTAGCCGCCAAGGCTTCGTCTGCGCTTCGGCCTCTGCCGACGGCCTCACCAAACGACCGATTGCGCCCCACGGGCGAAATACAGGTTGTTACCAGGTCGCCGACACCGGCGAGTCCGGCGAATGTTTCCGGCTGAGCGCCGAGCGCTACGCCGAGACGGGTGATCTCTACAAGTCCTCTGGTCAGTAGTGCCGCCTTGGCATTGTCCCCGGTGGCGAGACCGTCGAGGATACCCGCAGCGATTGCAATGACGTTCTTGGTTGCGCCGGCTACTTCGACCCCCACCAGGTCGGGATTGGTGTACACGCGAAAGTAGGGCCGGCTCAGGCTTGACTGTATTTGCTTGGCGAATTCTTCGTGGTCGGACGCGACGGCTACGGTGGCCGGCAGTCTTTGGGCGACTTCCGGCGCAATCGACGGGCCTGACAACGCCGCCACCGGCCGGCGGGGGCCTTTCAGGACGTCTAGAAGAATTTCCGTTGGCCGCAAAAGCGTCTTGTTTTCTATGCCCTTGGCAACGGAGCATATAGGCAGATGCGCCGGGCAAAATGCCGCTATCCGCCCCCACACGCCGCGAATGAACTGCGTCGGTACGGCGGAGATGGCCAGGTCCGCGTCAGCCAGGGCATCGCCGTCGTTGCCGGAAACTTCCACCGAATCAGGCAGACGTGAACCGGGCAGAAAGCGGTCGTTCTGGCGGGTTCGGGCCAACTGTTCAGCCGCTTCGGGAAATGCAGACCAAAGTCGAACATTCAGGCCGTTCTCTGCGAGCATAACCGCACAAATCGTACCCATTGCACCATCGCCGATGACGGCAATCTTCTTGCTCATGAATATCACCCTATCGCCGCGTGCCGGGCTTGTCCAGCGCATTGGCTGGGTAGGCTCGGAAGGTAACGGTTCAGGCGTTGCCTTATTTGAATAACTCCGTAGAATGCGTTGATCTGTCTTTATTTCAGGAGACGTCTACAAGTGTCGGAGAATTTTTATATCAAGAACCTGCCCAACGGATTGACGCTGTTGGGCCAGCAAATGGACCAGGTTGCTTCGGCGGCGATAACATTGCTGGTGGCGGGCGGTGCGTCTCACGACCCGACCGGGCTTGAAGGCGCAGCCGCCGTAGCGTCTGAGTGGTGCCTCCGCGGAGCCGGCGATCGTAACACACGACAACTTAACGATGACCTGGATGCCTTGGGCTGCCAGCATCACGAAAGTGTAACGAGTGAGCACATACAGTTTTCGGCGGCTCAACTTGGCAGGAACCTCGCGGATGTCTTGGCCATTTATGCGGACATCATTCGAAGGCCTCGTCTGGAAGATTCCACTTTTGAACCCAGCAGGGCACTTGTGATTCAAACCCTGGCATCGCTGGAGGACGAACCGGCCCGGAAGTGCGGCCTTTTGTTACAGGAACGTTTTTACCCGCAGCCGTTGGGGCGGCTGATCTACGGCCGGGCCGAGTCGCTTCAGGCGATGAGCCACGATGCGGCACGTGAGCATATTCGAAGCTGTCTGAACCCGCGGGGCTCCATACTGGCGGTGACGGGAAGTTTTGACTGGCATGTGTTTTGCGACGTGGCGGAGCATTGCTTTGGCGACTGGCCGGAGCAACCTGTCGAGCCGATTAAAACAACACTGCCGCCGGCCGGCCTGACGCACATTCCGAAAGACTCCACCCAGACGCACATTGCACTGGCACATCGGTCCGCAGCCGTTTCCGCCCCCCGATATTATGCCGCCCGCATGGCTGAGACGGTTCTTTCGGGCGGGATGAGCGGCCGTCTGTTTACTGAGGTCCGCGAGAAACGAGGCCTGGCCTATCACGTTTCGTCACACTATCACAGCCTGAAAGAATTTGCCGGAATGTTCACCTATGCCGGCACCCCGCCGGACCGGGCACAGCAGACCTTCGAGGTAACAGTAGGTGAACTGCGTCGCCTTGTTGAGGGAATCGAGCCTGATGAAATGGACCGTGCCAGAACACAACTGAAATCCGCCCTGGTCATGCAGGGGGAGTCCACTACGGCTAGGGCAGATGCCTTGGCAGGTGATTGGTACCACCTGCGCAGGCTGCGGAGCTTAAGTGAGCTGTCGGAGGCCATTGAGAAGGTTACGCCGGAAGAAGTCTTGGCCTATCTGCGTGAATTTCCGGCTGAGAACTTTACGGTTCTCACAATCGGGCCCGAACCGCTGGACATCAGCCTGATCGACGGGTGAATGAAATGGAGTTCAAGCAGACGAAATTTGAAAATGGTTTAACCATTGTCGCCGAGGTCAATCCGGCTGCGGCGTCCATGGCGGCGGGTTTCTTTGTGCGGACGGGCAGCCGGGATGAAACGTCGGCGGTTTCAGGCGTTAGTCATTTCCTGGAACACATGATGTTCAAAGGCACCAAACGGCGAAGCGCATTTGATGTGAATCGTGAGTTCGACGAGATGGGCGCGAGCTATAACGCCTTTACGTCAGAGGAAAATACAGTGTACTTCGCAGCCGTGCTTCCTGAGTTTCAGGCACGGATACTGGACCTGCTTTGCGACATAATGCGCCCGGCCCTGCGGGCGGAAGACTTCGAGGTCGAGAAAAAAGTAATCCTGGATGAGATCGCGCGATACCAGGACATCCCCCAATTCCGCGTATATGACAAGCTGATGTCGGAGCACTTTGCCGGCCATCCGCTTGGCAACAGCATCTTGGGCGTGCCGGAGTCGATTACGGCTTTGAAGCGGGACGACATGCAGGCATATTTCGACTGCCGCTACTCTCCGGGCAATGTTACTGTTGTAGGTGTGGGGAACCTGGATTTCGATGCTTTTGTCCAAGCGGTCGGGGAAACATGCTCAAAGTGGCCTTGCTGCGGCGATGGGCGCGAAACCTCGCGAGCATCTGTTGCCGGGGCGGAAAAAGTCATTTCCGACAAGAAAGTGCTGCGTGAGCACATCGGCCTGATGTCCTCTGCGCCGTCCGGCCAGGATGAGGCCCGCTATGCAGCTCAGCTCGCCGCCGCGATCGTGGGCGATTTGACGGGCAGCAGGTTGTTCTATGCCCTGGTGGACCCGGCCATCGCCGACGAAGCCTCTATGGCCTATAACCCGATGGACGGCGAGGGAGCGTTCCTCACCTTCATTTCTTCCGATGCCGACCGCGCCGCCGAAGCCGTGAGGCTTGCACGGGCTGAATTCCGGAGTTTTGTAGAACAAGGCCCTGCCGATGCCGAGCTGCTGGCGGCGAAGAATAAAATTGCCTCTGCCGCGACACTGAAGGGCGAGCTGCCGATGGGCCGCCTGACCGCAGTCGGCTTTGACTGGGTCTATTGCAAAGAATACGTCCCCCTGGCCCAGCAGATCGAAAAACTGTTTGCCGTAACCAAACAGGACATCTGCGAAGTCGTTCGCCGGTACGATTTGACGGCTGCGACCATGTTGGCTTTAGGCCCCCTGGAAACCTTATGAACGCCCGGCTCTTGCCACAGGACATCTCACAGCCCGGTGCGCTGCGCGGCAAACGGGTTACCGTAATGGGTCTGGGAAGATTCGGCGGTGGCGTGGGCGTAACGCGCTGGCTGTGCCGGGCGGGTGTGAAAGTTACGGTATCCGACAAGGCCGATGCGGCGGAGATGAAAGATTCCATTCGGCAGTTGGAGGGATTGCCGGTTACGCTTCATCTGGGCGGACATAAAGAGGAGGATTTTCTCCAGGCCGACCTGCTGGTAGTTAATCCGGCCGTGGCCAAAAATTCACCCCTGGTAGTCGCCGCCGAAGCCGCGGGAGTGCCGCGGACCAGCGAGATGAATCTGTTTCTCCAGCGGTGCCCTGCGCCCGTAGCGGGCGTTACCGGCAGCGTCGGCAAGTCCACCACCACGGCAATGCTTGGCGCGATCCTCGCCGGGCGATTCACTACGCACGTCGGCGGCAACATAGGGCGGAGTCTGCTTGAGGATTTGCCGTGTATCGCCCATGACCACGTGGTCGTTCTGGAGATGTCGAGTTTTCAGCTTGAGGACTTGCCGCTGGTAGGCATAAGCCCGCACATGGCCGTTGTAACGAACATTCAGCCCAACCATCTGGATCGCCACGGCACTGTGGAGGCCTATGCTGCGGCGAAAAAGAACATTTTCAGATACCAGTCGCCGAAGGATGTGCTGATCCTGAACGCGGCGGATATTGCCCTCGCCGCCTGGAAGGCTGAGGCAATCGGCCGTGTAGAGTTCTTCGACCCGTCCGACGAGCCGTTTGCACTTGGCGTCATCGGCTCGCACAATCAAAACAACGCGCAGGCGGCCTGGGTGGCGGCGCGACAATTCGGCATTGACCGCGACCTTGCAGCAGCGGCGTTGCGTAAATTTGCGGGGCTGCCGCACCGGTTGCAGTTCGTAGCGGAACGCGATGGCGTGATTTATTACAACGATTCGAAGTGCACTACTCCGCAGGGCGCGATTGTTGCGATGGCCGCGTTTGAGCCGCGTCGCGTCATTATCATCGTCGGCGGATACGACAAAGACGTTAGTTTTGAAGCCTTAGGCGCAGCTTTAGCCGAACGGGCGAAGGCAGTAGTATCGCTCGGTGCGACGAGGGAGAAAATCATTGAGGCCCTTGAGGCCAATCGCCGCCAGGCGGCTCCGGCGGTCGAGCGGGCCGAAGATTTGGCCTCGGCGACGGCTCTGGCCAGGAAACATGCCCGCCCCGGCGACGTCATACTGCTGTCTCCGGCCTGCGCCAGTTATGACATGTTCACTAATTACCGGCACCGCGGCCAGGCATTCATGGACATGGTGAACAATTGAGACCCGCCGTTCCGGGGCGTTAAACTTTCAACTCGCCTACCTGCCCCAAAAGATGGGCATATTTCTTGCGAACGGGACTTATCTTCTCGGCGATAAATTCGTCCACCTGCTGCGGAGCCCTGCCAACGAATGTGCCCGGGTCCATCAACGAATCTATATCAACTGATGCAAATGCCTTGTCGGCCTTCAGCAGTTCGATCAGGTTATTCGGCCGGCCGTGCACCTTGACCTGCTCGGCCGCAGCCTGACTGTGCCGGCGGATAAGCTCGTGCAACTCCTGACGGTCTGCCCCGGCCTGGACC
Source organism: Planctomycetota bacterium (assembly GCA_034189755.1). Lineage (GTDB taxonomy): Bacteria > Planctomycetota > Phycisphaerae > SM23-33 > SM23-33 > JAXIHJ01. Next base: position 7,097 of record JAXIHJ010000050.1, on the reverse strand, counting down.
GCAGCCATGAGGATGTTCTCCGTGGCCATGAAAGGCAACTCCGCTTTCGCATTCGCCGCGATGACCGCCGGGTACACAACAAGTCCTTGTGCCACGTTGAGCACGATGCGCAGGACCGCATCCGTTGCGAGGAACGCCTCTGGAATGGCCAATCGCCTGTTGGCCGAATCGTCCAGTGTTCGCTCCAGCCATTGTTCAGCCGCAGTGTGCAACGGGCTGGCGGCGATATCCATCAGAAATCGCGACAGTCCGGTCGCCCGCTCGCATCGCATCGGGTTGCGCTTGTAGGCCATGGCGCTTGAACCAACTTGATTTGTCTCAAACGGCTCTTCTATTTCTTTGCGGTGGGCGAGCAGGCGAATGTCATTGCAAAACTTGTGCACACTTGCACCAATGCCTGCAAGCCCCCCTGCGATGGCGCCGTCCACCTTTCTGCTGTATGTCTGGCCGGTAACGGCTGAAATTTTCTTGAAACCCATCTTCTCGCCCACGAGCCGTTCCATCTGCTGGACCTTCTTGTGGTCGCCGTCGAACAGGGCCAGAAAACTTGCTTGCGTTCCCGTCGTTCCTTTGACACCACGGAATTCCAGATTTTCAAGTCGGTATTCCAGGTCCTGAAGGTCCATCAGGAATTCTGCACACCATAGAGTAGCCCGCTTCCCGACAGTAGTCATCTGTGCCGGCTGGAAATGAGTGAAGGCCAGGCACGGTAAAGCTCGATGTTTCTCGGCGAAGCCCGCCAGGGCGCCAATTACATTGACCAATTGTGCCGAGACGAGCGTCATCGCCTCTCGCATCAGAATCAGGTCCGTATTGTCATTTACGAATTGACTGGTTGCCCCAAGGTGGATAATCGGCCGGGCTGCCGGGGCGATATCGCCAAATGCGTGGATGTGTGCCATGACATCGTGGCGAAATTTCCGTTCATACTGAGCGGCCTTGGCAAAGTCGATGTCGTCCAGATGTTTGGCCATCTCCTTTATCTGGCGGTCGGTAATGTTCAGGCCTGTTTGTTGTTGTGCCTCAGCTAACGCCAGCCAAAGCCTCCGCCACAGGGAAAACTTACGCTGCGCACTAAACAGTTCGCGCATTTCTTTCCCGGCGTAGCGGGTTTCCAGGGGGCTGGAATATGTCAGGTCGCGGTCATCCGTTGCCATATGGCGTCCCCAATTCAGGTCGGATTTCAAATACCAGCGTCACGTAGCGACACCTCATAAAACAACGGTTAACTATCCTACCACGGCCGAAGGGATTATGCATCACCAAAGAAGACATGGTGAAGGCGGCGGATTGTTAAGGGCGCGCATATCTGATTGCGAAAAACCCACTTAAGCCTCCGTATGACGCATTTTGCGCGCGCAAATTTGCAAGCAAAGGCGGGAAGCGGCTACATAAACTTAAAAAATTCTTCTCGTTGCAGCCGGAGAGCTTACGGAAAGCATTTATCCGGAACGCCGCTGTTTGCGCGCGCAAATCACGTCATTCCGGAGAGGGTGAGGAGAGCATAAATGGCATTTGAATTTGAGAACTTTGACGACCCAAACCTCGATGCCGATTACGTCACGTACCTGATTGACCAGCAGTCTGCCGACGTGGCGAGTGCTTACCGCCGGTTTTGGGATTACTTTCGTAACCCGTTTGTTTCGATGGCGGGTCTGTCGGCTAACGTTTTGAACGGGAACAGCCGGCCCTACTTCCAGGCGCAGGAGGCCGGGCTGCCCGCCCGAATTACAGGCGTCGAAAGATGCCCCTCAGGTGATCAGCAGTTGACCAACCTTCGCCGGAAGGAGGTTGTAATTGAGAATGAGATCGCCTGGCGCATCCACACGATGATCGATTTTCTCTTTGGCAAGTGCCCGAGTATACGATCGCAGGCCCGTAACGTCGATTTGGCCCAGGCGATCGAGGCCGTTGTTACGGCGATGCTTGAAGCCAACGGCTCGCTGGGCCTGTTTCAGGAAATAGCGCTTTATGGCTGCGTATATGGTTTTGTCGATATTGCCCTCCGAACCCCGGCCGACAAATTTGCAGGGTCCCCTTCCGCCCTCGAACGCCCCGATGGTTCGCTTGCCCGGCAAGACGCAGCAGGTTCGTTTTCTGCTGTGGCATCGGCGGCGAGTCGGCCGGGCACATCTGAAAATAACTCTTCCGCCCAGCGTGGAAGACAAAACCTCCAGGACGATACAGACCGGGCTGTTGCGATAGCCAGGGGATTCCAGTGGGAGACTATAGAAGCTTATCGGGTCCTGCCAATTCTTGAAGAAGACGACTACCGGCGTGTTCGTTACTGGATCCAGCGTTTTTACAAACATCCCCCTCACCTTGTTGAAACAAAGAGGCCCTGGTTTCTTCGCGGTTGGGGCAAAGACCAGCACGCTGGCCCCGCCCTTGTGGAGGTTGTGGAGATTATCGGCCTGAATTGGTGGCAGCGCTACGAAGATCGCCGGCTGGTTGCCGAAGCCCATAATCTCCTGGGGCGAGTGCCTGTTGTCCATATCCAGAATGTGGCTCTGCCGGGCAGCTACGAGGGCCTCAGTGATGTTGAGCCTCTGATTGCGCTTCAGGACGAACTCAACACTCGGCTCTCCGACCGCGCCAACCGCGTTACATATCAGTCCTTCAAGATGTACCTGGGCAAGGGCATTGATGATTTCCTGGAGCGGCCTGTTGGGCCGGGTCAAATGTGGTCCACACAGAACCTCGATGCCAGTATCGAGGAATTCGGTTCCGATACCGGCTCGCCTAGTGAAGACGCACATATCGAGCAGACACTCCAGGCGATGGACAAGGTTTCCGGCGTTACGCCTCTGGCCGCCGGGCTTATCCGCGGCAACGTCGGCAACAGGCGTCCGAGAACGAAATACTCATGTTTTGACTTATGCGGAGATCGACGCACAAGGCGGCTTATTACCTCCGCCTTTGAACCCGCCGACAGAACTTACAGCAACAACTCAACCGGACGGTTCTGTCATTTTAGGCTTCTCATATTACGCATCTGCCGGATGCGCCATCGCAACAGATTTTGACATTGTTAGCGATTCAGGCAGCGGGACGCTCAACTTGGATCAACCGGTAGCTCAACTGGAAGACGTCGCCACCGATCAAGTCGACTATGAACTGAAACTTGCTCCCGTTGTTCTGCCCACCAAGTTTGCCGCACGAGCTATCGCAAACGGAACCACTGGCCCATTAAGTGATGTCATTACGGTCTGGCCCCCACAAGAACCCATCATGTCCCTTGTGCTTTGAGAGATGTGAAATGGAAACGCTAACACTCAGGTTACACCCGGACGAGCACACGCGGATACGATGTCGTCCCGGTCGCGTCTATGTTGACGGAGCACGTCGGCGCGACTTGAAGGTCGTATCCTGGCAGGTGCTGTCCGCGCCTGAGTTTGGCCGTGCCGAACTTGTCTTGCGAATGTCCGCTTTGATTGGGCAGAAGCATCGTGCGGAAGACGTTTGGGCCTTGCCCGGCATAGGGTTACAGGTCGTAATCCGCGCCGCGCTGGATTGTGGTGACGAAGAGTTTCAAGGAATCATCGCCGGCCACCGAATCGACATCACAGACCGCGGTGAAGAGCTTGTCGCTGAAGTGGAACATCGTCTAGCCGGCGAACTCAGCCCGAGCATGGCGACGCGATGGCAACTAAGCGACGGCCAGGTGCAGGAGGTTCCGAGTAATAAAATCCGCTTCAATGCCGGGGATGACACACTGGCGTCCGCAGCCGCGGCTACATTGGGGTCTCGCAAAGCCAGGGTGTTTGATTCCGACGTCGGAGCCAGACGGTGGACAGTAGCCGACGTGCTGGGGTATCTGATTGCTACGGCGGTGCCGCCGCAGGTGGAGGCGCCTTCGCTACAGGAACTCGAGCGTTTGGCCGGCGGCATTGACGTCGACAGCATGAATCTGACGGGCCTGACGGTGGGAGAAGCGCTGATACGAGTCTCGCGGCTCGGGGGGCTTGAGATGCGGAGCGCGCGGCGAGGTTTGGGACTGGTCTTCTATCGGCCGGGCCGACAGGGGCGACGGCGCACCGTTCGGCTTCAGCCGGCGGGCGAGAAGTTGTCTCAGGACAAAAGCAATCTGTGGCGAGGACAGATTCACGTCCGCAGGCGCCCTTCACGACCGGGCGTGCTGGCCTTGGGCGAGCACAAACGATACGAGTCAACCTTCTATCTTGCCAAGGGCTGGGATCCTTCCCTGGAAACATCACGGTGGCGTGACTTGGTTCGCAGTGAATCGGGCAACTGGCCCCTTGTGGCGCAAGTATACCGCAAGTGGGTTCTGAACGAGCATGGTTGGTACAGCGGCAGTCCGTGGTATCTGCCGACACACAGCTTTTCGGATATCAGTGCCGAAGACTTCACGCTGAACATTCCACGCGAACTTTTGCCAACCCTGTCGGCTGGCAGCAATGGGCGAAGCCTGGGCGTGGTTGTTGAAGTCCGTTGTGGCACGGGAGCAAGCTGGAAAAGATGGCGCGGCCCCCTGTGGGTTTCCCGCGACGAGTGCGCCATCTACTTTGGAGGCGACGCGCTGCCGGCAGACTTTTTCCAGGCTGCGGTAGAGGACGAAGCGGCGGCGCGTGTTACGGCCACTGTGGAAGCCGACGTGCGTCTTGTCGCCGAGATCAAGGGCGACCGAGGCATGGCAAGACAGATTATAGACATCTCGAACCGGGCCGCTTGGCGCCAGGTGCATTCGGACAGCATCTTTCACAACGCCGATGGACTCGGCCAGCCGGGTGAGCGCGATGACTCACAATTACTTGAGCATATCGCGCGTCGGCACGCCGAAGGGGCGGCCTTGGCCACCGAGGCGGAACTTGTGTTGGGCTGGGTCGATACTTCTTTCCATGTCGGCGACATTGTCGAGCGTGTGGACGGACGGGTGCTGGAACTAGCTTCCAATCTGGACGCCAAGCCGTTCCTTCAATCGGTCCGACACGATTTCGGACCCGGACAAACCACCACTCTCATCGTAAGCGGATAATCATGGCTACCAAGATTCCATTCCGTGACTCCTTGTACCGGCTGGCGCAGATCGGCGACCCGAGCGGCATACGCCTGGTCCGCATTCAGCAGTTGCACCAGAACAACCAATACACAGCCGCACCCATAGAATTCGACGATGACGGCGCTACCCAGCTTGTGGACGACGGCGCCATGATCGTTACCAATTTGGCCGAGCCGGCCGATGAACCGGGCCAGGTGCCTGCGGAGACCGATGCGGTCGCACTGGACGTGGAGGGCCGTTGGATCGTGTTTCTTCGGCAAGCCGGCACGACAACATCCGCCTTTGCCTCCAGAGTGGTTAGCTCTCAAAGCGGCGCCGCGTACACAGTGCGACCACAGCTTCTAGAAGGCTCCGGCGAGTTCTCTGACGACCCTGAGGCGTCGGATATTACCGCATCCAACCTGGCTGAGCTTTCGCTTGGGCCTGGCGCAGCCGTTGATGTGGATACGATTGTTTTGATCACAATGCTGATGGACGAAGGCAATCCGCCAACGGTGCGCTACTTCTTTGATCACCCCGCATACGCGAAGTACCTGGACTGATAAACCATGACTTACGCTCCGGTTTGGACCAACTCGAATGAACAGGGCCGGCTCGACGCCGCCGTTCACTTCATACGCATATCAGATGCCGTTGAGCTTTCTGTAGCCGTCAATCGCCGCTATTTGCTGACCTATCAAAATGAGCAGGATTTCTCTTCGCAACTCTATGGCGGTGCGCCGGTCGGCAGCGCCGCAATATCGAGTGCGTCCGCTCCGCCGTTTGATAACCTCAGGGATGCATTGGCGGAGGAAATCCTTGATGCTCCAGCGGGCGGCTTGGGCGGCGATCCCGCTACGCCTTCGGACATGCAGTGGCTGTGGCCTGAAGCGGACGATGACGAGGACAAAGTCCTGGTAAGCGGCGCTGGCGGAGTCGGCAGCGGCCAGGTCGGCCTGTTTCAGAAACTCAATGGAACCGACCATTGGACTGATCCGGCACTGACCGCCGGACAGACCGCCGTCCGGTCGGTGCACTTTAACGAGCTTCGCCAGGCCGCCGAGTGGATCCGCCGAGGGCGATGGACGCTGCCGGTCTATTTCGCAGCCGGATTGTTTTCGCCCTTGTCCGATACGCCTTGGATCGGTGAGACCATTGCCAACAATGGCGCCAATGAGCTTCGCAGCTTGGGTTTTGCGATCTTGCGAACCGACGAGGAGTCGCCTCTGGGCCTGGCGGACGTAACGGTCCGCGCATCGAGTTTTCTGGAGCTTACAGCCGACGTGGACTGCACGGTGGAGGTCTACCACTGCCTTCGGCCGGTGGATTTCTCCGGCAGCCCTCCGACGTGGAACGAATACAATCCGGCGGCCTCGGCTGCATGGGCAAGCCCGGGAGGAACAGGCCAAGGCGATTCAACGCTGATTGGCTCGATCGGCCTGTCCGCCGGCTTGCCGGGCAGCCTTTCCAACAGCGCCCTGGCGGCCGCCCTCCAGGCAATGGTGGACGGCGACGAGCAGAATGTTCTGATCCGCCGCGGCGATACCGGTTGGCAGACCATCGCCGTAACGGGGCGCCTGGTCATCGAATTCGACCTCGACAGCCCGCCCAATTGAGAGGAATCGCTATGAATCTGCTGAGCATTGTGTCTGATCTGGCCAGCTTTGGTGCGGCCGGATTGATGGGGGCGATGTGGCTGTGGGAGCGGAAGCTCAGCCGATGCCGCGAGCGGCAGCTCAGTGAATCTCACGGGCGAATTATCCGTGATGAAGAGCGATTGCGCAATCTTCGCAAGGTGGTCCAGCAGAATACCGCTGCGATCGTCCGCTTCCACGAAACACAGCGTGAGGTCCGCGAGGTTTTGAAACACTTACACGAGGAGTTTCACAATGATCGAACGAACTAAGGTATTGTGTCTTTGCCTGTTGGTTTCTCTGCTGGCCGGGTGCGGCGCGCCAATGGCGACGCTGGACTTGTGGTACGCGGTTTCGGGATGTGCGAAATGCAATGGGGAATCGAACGGCAGATGGATGAAGTTGCCAAAGAGCTGAATATGGATCCCCTTGAAATCCGTTTGATTAACGGGATGAAAGATGGG
>JAXIHJ010000005.1:0-4175 GCA_034189755.1 Planctomycetota bacterium | reverse complement strand
TCCACGCCCGCCTACCTCTTGCGGAGCAAGGCCGGCAGGAATTACACGAATTTCACAAATTCAAAAAAAAGAAGAAAATCGTCCACGCTTGCCCGCCGTAGTCCCGGCGCGCCGGGGTCGAAGGGGCGGATTACGGATTCAAAAAGCCGCGAACACCGCGAACAAAAACTGACCGCTGGTCGCTGACTTCTGACTGCTGCCTTCTGACCTCTGACCTCTGTACCGTTTTCCCATTGATCTTTTAGCGTGGATGATCAACGATCCGCCGGCCATGTGTGAACCAACCGCACAGCCCGCCGGAACGCCGCAGCCGGAAGGAACCCAGCCGTACTTCACGGGCGACCGCGGCCGGTTCGTGCTGTACCGGGGCGACTGCCTCGAACTGATGCCGAAGCTCCCGCAGGGCGGCTTCGACCTCATCTTTGCCGACCCGCCGTATTTCCTGTCGAACGGCGGCATCACCTGCCACGCCGGCAGGATGGTCTCCGTCAACAAGGGCAAGTGGGACCGCTCGCTGGGCTTCGCGGGCAATTACGCATTCACGCGAGACTGGCTGGCCGCATGTCGGCGGCTGCTCAAGCCGAACGGCTGCATCTGGATTTCGGGCACCAGCCACATTATTCACATCGTCGGCTGTGTGCTGGACGAGCTTGGCTACAAGATTCTCAACGACATCACGTGGGTCAAGCCGAACCCGCCGCCGAACCTTTCCTGCCGTTACTTCACGCACGCCACCGAGACCATCCTCTGGGCCGGGTGCGACAAAAAGTGCCGCCACAAGTTCAACTATCAGCTTATGAAGCGCATCAACGGCGGCAAGCAGATGAAAAGCGTCTGGACGGACATAGACGCCCCCCGGCGCGATGAGAAGCTTTTCGGCAAGCACCCGACGCAGAAGCCGCTTGCGCTGCTGGAGCGGATAATAGCCGCGTCGAGCGATGAAGGCGACGCCATACTCGACCCGTTCAGCGGCTCAGCCACAACAGGCATCGCCGCAGCGAGAATGAAACGTTCGTTCGCCGGATTGGAACTCGACGAGACTTTTCTGGATATCGCAGTACAAAGGTTTATCGGTGTGCCGCAGGCGGATAATCCCGACCGCATCCTGGATTTGATAATGGCTCATGCGACAGACAATCCAACGCCGAGCGAACTGACACGCCTCCTGTGTATCACCGAGCGGCAGGTGCATTACTACCGTCAGGCGGCAGCAATGCTTGGATTGTCGAAGCGTTCAAAAGCCGGTTGGGCTCTGACCGATATCGGCCAGGCTGTTTGCAGCTGCAAAAAAGCGATAAGTCGTTTGCTGGTTGCTCGAAGAATATTGGAACTACCGCTTGTGCAAGTAGCAATCACAAGAACCCGCAGATATTGCCAAAGGGCGACAAAACATCGAATCATTGCCGAGCTATTGTCCCGCAGCACTGCGCTCGGTGGCTCTACCTGTGTTCGGCGTGCCCAGACGTTGCTGAGATGGATAGATTGGGCAATGGTGCATTCCGGCAAATCAGATGGCGACGTAATGTCCCCGGCCGAGGAAGCGAATGACACCCTTGTCGCGGAGAATCTGAAGCTGCTGCCTGATTTTGTCGCGGATATTAAAGTTGGTCGGATGCAGAACCGCCAACTCGCCCTCGAATTCGTACATCCGGCTTAGCGAAAATTCGCCGTGCCCCAACGAGCGAACGCATCGCAGGATGTCGGCGGTCCATCCTCTGCTCTCGGCATCCTTGCCCGCCAGCCAGGAGAACCGCTTCCATTTGCGTCGCACTTTTTGCTGATGCAACACTTGTGCTCCGGAAATAACGGGCAGTCGCCCATCACATGGAATCTGTCCGAGAAGTATATTGCATCCCACCCATCCGGCTCGGCGTGCAGTCGGTGAGAGGGGGTTGCACTTTTCAATCACGTTCGGTGTTATAAAGTGGCCCGGTACGAGAAGAAGGTTTTCAACGTGCCGAGCAATCCTGTCGTATTGCAGAAATGCGAAATGCGGACTGAGGTTTGCAGCGATTCGTTGCATCATAGGTGTGTAGGCCGCATCTCTTAGTTTCTTTCCGAGCAGGCTCGACTTGGCCTTCAATTGAAATTCAGCGCCGCAGGCGGGGCAGAGGAAATCCACCACGCGAGTGTTGTCGCGTGTCTGTATCAATTGCCGGCCGGGACAGGCTGGGCAGTACATGTTTTGCGCGAACCAGCCTTCGGTGATTCGTCTGGCGCGCTGGGAGGGGCTTTTGTAACCGTCGGCGAGATGAAGGTTCAATCGCAGGTCCATCGCTTGAGAGTCGATCATCGTCCTGATCCTGTGTCAAGGCGAAAACCACCGATGGGTAATAAGCCGCTTGCGGCGGGACATGTCAGCCCACCGCGGAAGCGGTGGGGGTGAATACGCGGCCAAACAATTCCAGCCCCTTTAGGGGCGGTACGATACCTACATCTCTATCCGCAGCACTTCATACAGCCGCAGGCGGTCGATTTTGGCGTAGAGCCGGCCGGCGTTGTACTCGCAGCTTACCCGCCCGCCGCCCGGCTGGAGCGTTACGCTCTTCGGCTGGCTGTTTAGCTGAAGCTCTACGGCCACGTCGCGGAGGTTCGGCACATGTTCCATGGGCGGGTATCCGCCGCCGGTGGCCAGCCCGCCGCAAAAGCCGACCAGGTGCAGATACAGGTCGTCGCCGCGCCGGCGGAGGTTGCTCTGGACGACGCCGTCGGCTGAGACCTTCACCGTCGGCTGGAAGCGAAGCTCATCGAGGCACCGCGCGGCGAGCGCCTTTATCCACCAGTGGTTCCGCAGCCAGTAGACGGCGAACAGGTCGAAGCCTACGTAGGCCGCCCGTCCTTCGCCGAGCGTATTTAGCGTAATCGCCGGCCTGCCCGCCGGCCTGCCCGGGTTGGCGTAGATGTGGCTGACGAACCGCTGCGGCGTCGGCTCGCAGGATGGCAGTTGCAGCTCGGCGAGCGTATCGGCCTGGCCGGGCGCGATCTTGTACGGCGGAGCGGCGATAAGCAGCGGTATGCCTGGGCATTCGAGCGTGTCGGCCGGCAGGTAGCCGATGGAGTAATCCCGGCTGCTCTCGACCGACGCACCGAGGACGGCCTGCATGTCGTTATCTGCCGCCGCCCGCCCGGTAACCAGCACAGCGCCGCCTGAGCGGGCGAAGGCCTCGATCCGCGCCAGGGCGGACGGGTCGATTCGGCCTGTCTCGGGAATAATCAGCAGCCGGTACCGGCTGAGGTTCTCAAGGGCCGGGGCGTCGATGAGGTCGTGCTGGAGGTTCAGATCGCAGCAGACGGCGTCGGCGCCGCGCGTGGCGTCGGCGATGCCGTCGGTGAACAGCACGGCTGTATCGACCACAGGCTCGGTCTGCTGCATGTAGCCCTGGCGCTCGGCGAGAAACGAAAACAACTCGCCGAAACGGTCGTAGACGGTGCTCTCCATTGTGCCGTCGGGGTTTGGCTGGTCGCCGAAGGCCACGCGCCCGCCGGAAGACAGCATCACGGCCGCCTCGTACATCATCTGCGGCAGGGGCTTGGCGGTCCACTCGCCCCATTTGCGGATGAACCGCGCGTTGAGCAGCTCGTAGGGCCGGCCCAGGCAGCGGGCGTAGCGCGACTGGAAGCCGACGTAGTAATAATTTCCGTAGCCGGGCTGGGCCTCGATGGTGGAGTAGTCCACCAGCCCCTGGCCGTGCCGCCGCGACAGCGAGACGAGGCCCTCGTGGTCGGCGATGGTGCCCGCACCGTTGGCCGTTATCAGAACGTCCGGGCGAATGGACCTGATGAGCCGGCGAACTTCGGTCATGGCCTCCACCAGCGTTTGCCGGCGGAACTCGTCGAACTTCTCGTCGTCGGCGCTTAGCCGCCGGCCGAACCGCTGCTCGAAAAGCTTGCGGCAGTGCGGGCAAAAGCAGCCGTCCGGCATGATGCGCACCATGTCGAGCCAGAAGCCGTCGATGTCGTAATTTTCCGTAAGCTCGCGTATCTGCGGCAGCATCAGTTGCCGGAAGTACGGCGAATTGAAGCAGACGTCGCGCCAGCGGCCTTCGGTCAGCAGCGGCTTGCCGGCGGCATCGACCTGCGTCCAGTCGGGATGCTCCAGCGATGCCCGCAGGTCGGTGTTGACCGAGTAGTACGCCACCACGCCGACCCCTGCGGCCTTCAGCCGGCTGGTCAGC
>JAXIHJ010000049.1:0-28225 GCA_034189755.1 Planctomycetota bacterium | reverse complement strand
GATGCAGCCTTGCTGTATCAACCCTGAGGGCGAGACGTATCTAACCCATTCGCAGCGCCTTACCGCCCTCCCCGTGAACCGAGCGCTTAGCTTGTGAGGTGAGCCCTCCTGGGTGGTCCAGTCGTGGTCCGCGATGCGCTGAGCGGGACCGGGCTGCCGGACTACGCCAAGGTCGTGAAGGAACTTACCGGCACGCTGGAAAGCACACAGACCACGCTCCGAGAGATTTCCAGCCTGCTGAAAAAGCTGGCGGGAATCCCCCCCGCGGTCGCCGCCAACCGCAAGGCCGCAATGGACAGCGTCGGCAAATGCACCGCAGCGGCTAAAGCAATGGCCAAGACCGTCGCCGACAGCGCCGCGACGCAATCCGCCGATCCTGCCGACATCCTGAAAAAATTCATCACCCAGGCGGACCGCCTCGCAGCGCAGGCCCGCCGGGCCGGCCAGATGCTTGATAACGTCGCCGGCAAGGAAAACAGCACCCTGGTCCGCAACAGCCGGTACTGGATAGTCAATCGCACCGAGCTTGGCGAGCTTTATCGCCTTGTCGCCGCCGCTGTCGAGCAGCGTGCCCGCGACGCCGAGGCGATGCTCAAGGCCGCCAAGGCCGAGTATCAGAAAAAGGCTATAGGGCAACTGCGGGCGGAGGTCGCAGAGTTTCACAAACTGCTGAGCCAGTCGCAGGCCGCAGCCGAAACCGCCACCACAAAGCTTGCGACCGTCGATGCGCCGATGCAGGCGATTTTTCAGCAGGCCGGGACGGGAAAGCTCTTGGGGCAACTCATCGAGTCGCTTGCCGCCCAGGTAAAAAAAATCAGGGAACTGCCCAAGCTGGACAGCGAAACGCTTGCGAGCGAGATTACCGGCGACAACATCGTCATCATTGAAGCCGCAGGCAAGGCCGAGGCGGTAAGCTTCGATGAGGTCTGGCCCCTGAAGGTGCCCCGCTGGTCCGGGCCTGCCGGCAGCGAAGAGCTTCGCAAGCGCACGTTCAACGGCAACGCGGCTATCGGCTCGCGCATCCTGACGATGACGAATCAGCCGTTCGCCACCGTGCTGCTGTGCCACTATCAGCCTCAGGTCCCGCCGCAGATGCGCCGAATGATTCCGCCTGCGGACATATCACCGCAGCGTTTGGCCGGTTTGCGGCGACGGCTGGAGGAGGCCAATTTCAAAGTCGGGGACTGGAACCTGGCCGCCGGCCCGCGCCCCGATGCCGTCGAAGGCCGACCGCAGGTGCTGCTGATCCTGCCGCCTGCCGCTTCGATGCCGATGCCGCAGGCCTACGGGCAGCAAATACCGCGCTTCGGCCCGCGGGAGGTGCAAACCATACGCCAGGCCATCGACGCATCCACGCCGGCAATCTTCCTGACCCACTTCGTCTGGCCGCGGGCGCTCGGCATGTTCATGCCGCCAACCCAGCCGCCCTATGCACTTGGGGCATACCTCAGCAAAGATTGGGGCATCGACGTCCAAACTCATTATCGCTTCATTCCGGCCGTTGTGGACGAGTCCGGACCGGACCGCTTCAAGATCGACCCGATACGTTTTAGATATTTCCCGCTGAGCACGTTCACGGACCATCCTGTCGGCAAGCCGCTCCAGGCCAGGCGACTGATGTGGAACGATTTATGCCCGATCCTTCACGCCGGCAACTCAACCGGCAGCGGCGTCAAGTCGCCACCTGTGGGTGTTACGATTCAATCGCTGCTGACCGTTCCGGCCGGACTTAACGCCACGTGGGCCACGAGCGACTTACAAAGGCTGGGCCAACAGCTTCAGGCCCGGACCGGCGGGTTCATTTCACCACAGGCCGACGACCTGAAGCCGCCACTGGACGTAGCCGTCGCCGCGACACGGGCCGAAGGCGAAAACGTCGGGCCAGCCCGGATCGTGGTGCTCACCGCAGCCGCTTCGCTTATGGACGGCTACTTAGAGGCGCGGATCCCGCAACTGGACGCCAAGGGCGCCATCGCCCTGACCGACCCGCCGCGGGCAAATGCGGACGTCGTCGTCAACAGCGCCTACTGGCTGATCGGGCGCGAGGGGTTTATCGCAGCCGGGCCGGCCCAGGTCAGGCCCGTGGCGATTATCGCACCGGCGGCCATGGCAACGCTTAAAATACTGATCCTGATCGTCCTGCCGCTGGCCGTGCTGGCGCTCGGCGGCGGTGTGATGCTGGTCAGGCGACGATGAGCAAGTTCGTGTTTCGCAACGCCAACGCTGGAGTAAGAAGAAGATGAAGCCAAGAACCACCATCGTACTGATTGTCCTGCTGATAGCCGGCGCCGTTTACGTAATAGCGCGACAGGCGGGGCTTTTCAGGCCTGAACCGACAGACCGGAGCCAGGAAAACAATCTCTTCGCAACCGAAATTCGCGACGCCGCCGAACTGACCATCTCCTGCCGCTCTGCCGAAACCAGAATCTCTTTCCGACGGCGGGACACGACGTGGCGCATCGTATCGCCGATCGATGCGCGGGCTGAGGAGCACAAGGTCCGCGAAATAATCGACGCTCTCAAAAACCTCCGCTACGAGCGCCGCCCGGCGCCTGGCGAGGTCGGCGACGACGTTACCTCGCTGAACCTGCCTCTGTGGACCGTAACACTCATCGGCGAGGCCGGGCTCAAAAATGTGCTGCACGTCGGCAATGCGGTGCCGCTGGCCGACGGCATGACCTACGTCCAGCCGGCCGGCGAGAAGCAAACCTATGTGGTGGCGGTTGATTTCGCCACCAAACTCGGCCGAGAACTGAAAGAATTCCGCGACAAGGCCGTCCTCGAATTCAAACCGGGCGACCTCGCTGGTCTCAGTGTCAGGGGGCGGGAGGAATATGAACTCGCACTGCATAAAGGCCGCTGGGGCATCGTCAGGCCCGTCTCAGCCCCGGCCGATGAAAAACAGGTCCGCAATCTTATAGACAAGCTCACTTCCGTGCAGGCCGTCGAATTCGTCGCCGATAAACCCAAAAAGCTGGCGCCGTTCGGCCTGGCCGAGCCGCGATTGACCGTTCGCCTCCGGCTAAAAGCCCAAGAACCGACGCCCGCTACCGCCAGCGCGCCGGCCGAGACCAGGCCGGCCGAAGGCAAGAGTTTCGGCCTGGCGCTGGGCAGCCAGAGCAAGGACAATGTCTACGCAAAGCTACTGGATGCGCCTTGCATCTTCCTGGTGCCTGCGGACCTGCTGGAAAAGCTCCAGCCGAAACTAACCGACCTGCGCGACAAACAGGTCATGCCCGTCAACTCGGCCGACGTGGAGCGGGTGGAACTGGCCCTTCCCAGCGGCGACGTTACACTAACGAAGCAGGATGGCCAGTGGTTCATGCAAGCGCCGTTTGAGGGCGCTGCCGACAGCCGAAGCGTCGAGAACCTGCTGAAGAAGATAAACTCTCTGCAAGCCTCAAGCCTTCGCGACGACCCGCTGGCCGCAGGCAGCGCCGGGCTGGATTCGCCTCGCGCAAAGATTATGGTCCACCTTGCCGGGCAGGGAAAAACCGCCACGCTGCTGCTCGGTGCGAAAAGTCCATCCGGCGAGATGACCTTCGTCAAGGAGGCGGCGGATAAGTCGCTGGCAGTGGTGAAAACCGCCGACATTGCCCCCCTGCTGGCCAAGCCGGCCGCCTACTGGAACCCGACACTCCTGAAGCTGCCCGCCGCAGCAAGGCCCGCCAGGATCGAGTTGAGACGCCCGGACGGGACGTTTTCACTGCGACGAAGCGACGCCGGCGGCTGGTCGCTGACCAAGCCGCTGGCCGCCGATGCCGAGACGTCGGCCGCCAACAAGATCGTCGACAGCCTGGAAGACCTCACCGCCACGAAGATTGTATCACTCGGCAAGGCTGCCGCCCGCAAATATGCCAAGGCCGAGAAGATAATCGCCGTGAGCGCCACCACCCAAATGCCCCCGCCGGCCAGCGCCGCCGCCACGCAGGCAGCCACCAGACCGGCCCCCAAGCCGATTTCAAAAACCTATCGCCTGAAAATCGCCATGACCGACGACGGCTCGTTCGCCTGGCTCGAGGGCGCCGACATCACGGCCGTCGGGCGGTTCGCACCGAGCCTGTACGACAGCTTCGCCGCCGAGCTGCGAAGCCGCACGATCTGGTCCATCAAGCCGGAGGATGTCCAGGCCGTTCGAATCGACGCCGGCAGTGAGAAGCTCCACCTGCGGCGGGAAAAAGACACCTGGCAATGCCCGCAGGATACCTATGTCAGGATCGACGCCGCGAAGGTTAAGTCCTGGCTGGAAGACGTCCAAAACCTGACGGCTGAGAGCTTCGCCAGCCACCGCCGCGGCGATGCGGCGAAATTCGGCCTGGACGCACCGGCCATGACAGTGGTCGTGGCCGACAAGACCACTACCAGAACGGTTACCGTCTCGAAGACCGGCCCAAAAGGCTCAAAAAACCGTTATGCCGCCGCGACGGGCATCGAAGGCGTATTCATCCTGCCTGGCGAGACCGTCAAAAAACTCACCCGGTCGCTGAAAGACTTCAAACAATAATTCCCATAAACATAAGACGCTTAGCGTCCGACCGCTTGGGGTGGAAACCCGCCCGCGGACACGCGCTTGTATTTTTGGTATAATATAAATGGAGGCTTGGGAAGCCGTCTGCTGCGCCGGGCCTCCGGGAGAAAAACCAAATGAATGTGTGCTTTCGGTTCCTGATTGTATTGTCGCTGGCTGCAACATGCGTTGCAGCGCCGGCTGCTGATAAAAAAGCGGCTAAGAAACCGAAGGGAATCTCAAAGGAGAAACTCGAAGCGCTGGTGAAGGGGTTAGAGGCCAACGCTCAGGCCTGGCTCAAGGACGAAGCGGTCGATGAAAAGATAGAGCGCCAGGCTCGGCGCGTCGTCCACGACGAGAACTCACTAACCCAACTCAGGATACGGCTGGCGGTTCTCCAGAAGCCCAGCGGCGTCTATGTAGCCTACCGGCTGCTGGACCCCCTTCAGCGGGCCGATAAGGAACTCATTCGCAAGGTCATTGCCTCCGCCAAGTCGACCCAGCGGCGCGTGGGGACCTACATGAAAATGCCCCCTTGCCCCAAAGGCGCTGTAAAATTGCCGGGGTATCAAGAGGGCTTCGATGCTGAACAAATGCTCAGGAGGCTCGATGCGATCCAGGAAAAACGCCAGAAGAAAATGGACCGGGAACGCCCCGTTGCAAAGCACAACAGGGCAGCATACAGGCTTGAACAGCTCGTCTACCGTCTCCTGCTGCTGGCCGATGAAACCAAGCACGATAACCATGCCATCAACATGCTCGTCAAGGCCGAGCGGATGAAGCTGTACAGCTTCATTGACATGGTCGGCACGCTCGGCAACCTCGCACCCAAGATGGAGCAGGAGCGCGCCGAGAAAATCCACAAGCTCATCCTGAAACTGGGCACCCATCTCAAGTGGAAGGCCAAAAGCTATCTCCACCCCGGCAAGTCGGTTATAAGCCCGGGCGGCGAGAGCACCTTTTTCAAGCAGCACGCTTTCCCCGGCATACATCTTCTCAACCTGGCCAACAAACTTGCCAAAGCCGCCAAGGCCCCGGCTGTAAAAGTGCCTATTAGAGAAGAAATCGACGCCCATATAGCCAGGCACGGACAATAGAAACCCTTCGGGCGAGTGAGCATGATTCGTAATTCGGCTGACTTTGCAACACGACTCATCTGCCCGCTGGTCGCCGGCGATGCGCGGCAGATGCGATCGGACATGGCCCAGGCCGCCGATCGCGGCGCCGACGCGGTCGAATGCCGGCTGGACTTCCTCACCGCCCCGCCAGACGCCGAACAGCTCGCCGCATTGTTAAGCTCACCGCCGCTTGAGGTAATCGTTACCTGCCGGCCTGCAGCCGAGGGCGGAAATTTTCGCGGCGCCGAGGCCGACCGGCTTGAGCTTCTGAACCGGGCCGCCGCGTGCGGCGCTGATTTCATCGACGTCGAAACCAACACGCCGCGCGACCGCCGGCCCAACGGAAAGATTATTTGCAGCCATCACGATTTCCAGTCCGTCCCGGCGGCACTTGACCGCATCGCGGCATCGATGGATGCCTGCGAGGCGGCGGTCAACAAGATTGTCTTCACTGCCGGCGGGCCGGAGGACGCACTCCGTGCGCTCGACCTGCTGCGGGCCTGCAAAAAGCCGACAATCGCGCTGGCCATGGGCGAGGCGGGCGTGGCGAGCAGGGTCCTGGCCAAGAAGTTCGGCGCGTTCGGCACGTTTGCCGCGCTGGCCGCCGGCGCCGAATCAGCACCGGGCCAGCCAACCCTCGATGTGTTCAAGACACTGTACCGCTGGGATTCGATCGACCCGGAAACGGCCGTCTACGGCGTCATCGGTTCGCCCGTCGCACATTCGATGAGTCCGGCTATCCACAATGCAGCCTTCGAGGCTGCGGGCATAAACGCCGTGTACGTCCCGCTGCGAATCGAGCCGGGTGCGGAAAACTTCAGCCGCTTCCTCGACGCGGTGCTGGCCAGGCCGTGGCTCAACTGGCGCGGGCTGAGCGTAACAATCCCACACAAGGAAAACGCCCTGGCCTACCTCGGCGCAGAAAACTGTGATGAGCCTGCCCGTAAGATCGGCGCAATCAATACAATTACCATCTCGCCCGATGGTTCATTTCGCGGCGACAACACCGACAACACCGCAGCCGTCAACGCGCTGTCGGCGGCCATGGGCACAGGCCCCAACGTCCTTGCCGGCCGAAAGGTTGCACTGCTCGGTGCCGGCGGGGTCGGGCGGGCGATCGCGGCGGCGATGGCCCGATACAAGGCGGACGTAACCATATTCAACCGCACGCTCAGCCGGGCCAAGAAGCTCGCCGAGGAATTCGACTGCCATGCCGCGCCGCTGGACGCCGCGGCGAAGACCGACGCCGAAATTGTCATCAACTGCACTTCCGTCGGCATGCATCCCGAAACGGATGCGACGCCGCTGAGTAAAATTCCTCCGTCGGCAAAGGTCGTATTCGACACTATCTACAACCCCCTCGATACGTATTTGCTGCAACAGGCAAAGCGGGCAGGCTGCACAACTGTCTCCGGCCTGGAAATGTTCGTAGGCCAGGCCGCCGCACAGTTCGAAATCTGGACCGCAAAACCCGCGCCTCGCAACGTGATGCGGAAGATAGTGCTGGACCGGTTAAAAAAACCGCATCACTAACTGCCGCGGGACAGGCGTTCACAATTCAGAACCATTCAGAACCGGGGAATTCCTTGGAAGACGGCACGTAATGGGCTTACAATCCGCAGTTTGCCGGGGGCGCGGGAGCAGTTTGCAATGGTAAAGAACAAAAAGGTCAAGAAGATCGTGCTCGCCTATTCCGGCGGGCTGGATACCTCGGTAATCCTTCCGTGGCTGAAGGACAAATACGGCTGTGAGGTCGTCGCTTTTGTCGCCGACCTCGGCCAGGGCGCAGGCGAGCTGGCCGGCATTAAGCAAAAGGCCCGCGCAAGCGGCGCGAGCAAGTGCGTAGTAGCCGACCTGCGCAAGGAGTTCGCCGAGCAGTACTGCTTCAAGCTGCTCAAGGCCGGCGCCGTCTACGAGCACGTGTACCTGTTGGGCACAGCTATCGCCCGGCCTCTCATCGCCAAGGCGCAGGTCGATTGCGCAAAAAGCGAAAAGGCCGACGCCGTCGCGCACGGTGCTACAGGCAAGGGCAACGACCAGGTGCGGTTCGAGCTGACCTACATGGCACTGGCGCCGAAGCTGAAAATCATCGCGCCGTGGAAAGACCCGGCCTTCGGACTGACAAGCCGCCAGGCGGCTGTCAAGTACGCAAAGGCCAAGGGCATCCGCCTGGCCCAGACAAAGAAGAAAATCTACTCGCGCGACCGCAACCTGTGGCACGTCTCGCACGAAGGCGCCGACCTGGAGAACCTCGCCAACGAGCCGAAGGACGCTCTGTGGATGATGTCCGTGCCGGTTTCCAAGTCGCCCAACAAGCCGGCGTACGTCCAGATTGATTTCAAAAAGGGTATTCCCGTGGCGTTGGACGGCGTTCGCCTGGCCGGTCACGAACTTATCATGCGGCTGAACGCCGTAGGCGGCAAGCACGCCGTCGGGCAGACGGACCTCGTCGAAAACCGGCTGGTCGGCATCAAGAGCCGCGGCGCGTACGAAACGCCCGGCGGGACGATTCTTTTCGCCGCACACCAAGCGATGGAGAGCATAACGCTCGACCGCGACACGATGCACTATAAGCAGTCAGTTGCGATGAAATACGCCGAGATGGTCTACAACGGCCGGTGGTTCTGCCCGCTGCGCGAGGCGATGGATGCGTTTATCGACTCGACGCAGCGCAACGTTACCGGCGCCGTTCGCGTCAAGTGCTTCAAGGGCCAGGCCACGCCCGCAGGTATGAGTTCGCCCAAGAGCATGTACTCCGGCTCGCTGGCCAGTTTCACGATGGGTGCCGACTATACACCATCCGACGCAACGGGCTTCATCAAGCTCTTCGGCCTGCAAATGCGTGGCCGAGGGAAGGCCTAGTTATGGAATGGGTCTGGCTTATATTTCTCCTGCTGCTCGGTGCGTGCGTGGGCAGCTTTATGAACGTGCTGATTCATCGCCTGCCGAGGGGCGAGAGCATTGTTTTTCCGCCCAGCCACTGCCCGGCCTGCGGGCGGGGTATTAAATGGTACGACAATATCCCCGTCCTGAGCTGGCTGCTGCTCGGCGGCAGGTGCCGGTTCTGCCGGGAGCCTATTTCGTGCCGCTACCTGCTGGTAGAGCTGGCGGCTGCGGTGCTGGTCGGCGGGTTGTACGTATGGTACTTCATGCTGGATTTGCGCCAGGGCGCCGGCGAGTTCGCTGAGGCCTGGCCGATGTTCACGGCCCATGCGGCGCTGCTGTGCGGGTTGCTGGTCTGCTCAATCGTCGATATAAGGCAGTGGATTATCCCGCTGGAGGTGATGTGGTTTTGTTCGCTGCTGGGGTTGGCTGCCGCAGCCTATCAGCCACATGCGTTCCTGCCGGCCGTCTCGCCGAACCTGGCGGCGATGAGCTTTGCGGCGGCAGCAGGCCTGGCCGTTGCAAACCTGATGATGCGACGGGGACTTATCCAACCAAGCTTCATCGACGCCAGCGATCGGTCAATGCCGCAGGCCGGCGATCCAGAGTCAATATCACCCGACAAAAAAACACCAGGCCGGGGCCAAAAGCCCCCGGTCTCCGTGGCGATAACCAAGGCGCACGGCGTCAACCCGCGGAAGGAAGTACTGCGAGAATGCCTGTTCTTAGCGCCGGTGGTTGTCCTGGCCGTTGGTGCAGCGGTGCTGCTGGTCGCTGTTCCGGCAGTCGGCCGGGTGTGGCGCGACTGGCTGGATGTGAAACTGCATCCGATTCTGGCGCCACGTGTCCTCGGCGCCGCAACGGTGGTTTTCGGCTACTTCATCGGCGGATTGTGGATATGGGCTGCGCGAATCTTTGGAACGTTGGCCTTCGGCAAGGAGGCAATGGGCCTGGGCGACGTGCATATTTTTGCTGCGGTCGGCGCGGTAACCGGGGCGGCTGTGCCCAGCGTGGCGTTTTTTATGGCGCCGTTTTTCGCCTTGTCGTGGGCGATGGTTTTTTGGCTGAGCAGGCGACAGCGGGAACTGCCCTACGGTCCGTGGCTGGCGGCGGCAACGCTGGTGGTAATGCTCTTTTACGACAGTATAATGAATATGAGTCTTTTGCGTCCCTATATCGAGGCTGCCGGGTTGATCTTTAATAGATAGGACCGTCCAGATGAACTATCAAAACGTCAAAGGCACCGCGTACGTCGTCCTCAGCGGGATAGTGCTGCTGGCCATCGTGCTGCTGGTAATCCTGCAATGGGGCAACAATTCGGACTTTTCGCTGTACGGCAAGAACGTTCAAGCCAACACGGCTGTGCTGATGGTTCTCTCGGCCGTCGGCGGTTTCGTGCTGTGGTGGACAGCCAAGTGGATGATAACCGGTGTAGGCATCATGCGGCTGGCACGCAGGGCGGAAGCCTCCGAGCAGCCCAGAAAAACATCGACATGAGGGTATGAAGCAGCCACATCAGCAGATATAATTCATGGTCTCTAAGTATCGAGACAAACTGGGGCATATAGCAAACGAAAGGAGCACTTACGATGGCACAAACAAGATGGATAGGGTTGGCCGTATCGTTGATTCTGCTCGCTGGTTCAGCCGTCGGCTGCTGCGAACAGGAGAAAAAACAGCTCGCAGCATTGCAGAGCCAGTACAACGATCTTTCGGCCCAGAACAAGGACCTTCGCAGCCAACTGTCCCAGGCACGGGCCGGCGAAGCGGACATGCTGGCGAAACTCGATGCAAAGGACGTCGAGCTGGCCAGCGCAAAACAGAAGTTGCAGGACGCGCTCAGTAAGGCTTCAACGTCAGAAGAGGCCCCGCGAGGCTGGGAAAAAGGCCTGACGGCCGACAAGATTACCGTCGGCAGCGACGTTTTGTTCGCATCCGGCAAGGCCGTTCTGACCGCCGCCGGCAAGCGCACACTTGATAAAGTAGCCGCCGATCTCAAGGGGTCCTACGTCGGCCTGCCGGTTCGCGTGTACGGCTATGCCGATACCGACCCGATCAAGAAGTCGAAGTGGAAAGACAATCTCGAGCTTTCCGCCAATCGCGCCATGGCCGTAACACGGTACCTGGTGCGCAAGGGCATCAAGGCCAAGAGCGTCGAAACGGTCGGCATGGGCGAGCACCATCCGGTAGCCGGCAGCAAGGCCAAGAGCCGCAGGGTCGAAATCGTCGTCATCAAGTAGGAACCCCCGAAAACTTCGTCGGGTATATTTTTAGATGATTGCCGTCGTTGATTATGGTATGGGCAACCTGCGGAGCGTCCAGAAGGCGGTACTCCGTGTCGGTGGTGACGCGCAGATTATCCAGTCGCCCTCGCAGTTTGCTCACGCCGAGAAAATTATCCTTCCCGGCGTCGGGGCCTTCGTGAACGCGATGGAACGCCTCTCGGCCAGGCAGCTCATCGAGCCGCTCCTCCGGGCGGCTGAGCAGGGCACGCCACTTCTCGGTATATGCCTCGGTCTGCAACTGATGTTCGACATCTCATACGAAGGCGGCGAAACCACGGGGCTGGGCATACTGCCGGGCAAGGCGGTCCGGTTCCAGTTCCACTCCGACGCCACAGGCCAATCGCTGCGAGTGCCGCACATGGGCTGGAACACGATACACTGGTCCAGGCCATGCCCGTTGACCACCGGGCTGGAGAGCGGCGCATACGTGTACTTCGCGCATAGTTACCACGTGGTGCCGATAAACGCCAATACCGCCACCACGACCGAATACGGCTATGACTTCACCTCCGCGGTCTGGAAGGACAATATCTTCGGCACGCAGTTCCATCCGGAAAAGAGCCAGTCGGTGGGCCTGAAGATACTCGAAAACTTCGTGGGACTGTAGGATGGACATCCTGCCTGCAATCGATTTACGAGGCGGCAAGGTGGTTCGTCTGATGCAGGGCGACTATACCCGCCAGAAGACCTACTCGCCCGACCCGGCCGAGGTGGCCAGGCAGTTTGTCGCCGCCGGGGCGAAGTGGATTCACGTCGTGGACCTTGACGCGGCCCGGAGCGGCAAGTGCGTCAACGGCGAATCCGTCCGGTCGATTTGCCGGGCTGTCGAAGCAAAAATCGAACTTGGCGGCGGCGCGCGGGACGAGCAGAGCATCGACGCGATGCTGGGGATGGGCGTCAGCCGGGTTGTTGTCGGCTCGGCCGCGATGAAGGATTGGCCGTGGTTTGAGAGGCTAATCCTCCGCCACAACGACCTGGCCGGCATGATCGCCCTGGGCCTGGACGCCCGCGACGGCATGCTGGCGGTGCACGGCTGGACCGAGCAGCTTGAGACCGCCGCCGTTGAGGTCGCCGCGCGGATAAAAGGCTGGCCGCTGTGCGCGATCGTGGCGACCGATATTTCGCGCGACGGTATGCTGGAAGGCGTAAACATCGAGGCCATCGCGGAGATTATCGCCGCTACCGACGTGCCGGTAATCGCATCGGGCGGCGTAAGCTCGCTGGCCGACGTACGGGCCTGCAAACGGATCGGCTGTGCCGGGGCGATTGTAGGCCGGGCATGGTACGAGGGCAAAATCGACCTCGCCCAGGCGTGTAAAATCGCAGATGAAGATGAAGATACAGCCGAGGCTTGACTTTCCGCGAAAAATTACTTTGAATCACGGCTTGGTGGAGTGTTATAAGGTACGTATGAGGGGATGGCGGAACTCCTGATGTACTCGTGTTCCCGCGCGGGCTTCAGGTTAAAGGAAGGCCAAAAACTCTTTAGACAAGGAAGCTCTACAATGACAGAAACGGAAAAGGCGCCTTCAACTACGGATACGGACGCAGAACAGGGCGCACCACAGACCGGCAGCGGGGTGCTGGAGGTTACGGAGAAGGGATACGGATTTCTCCGTCAGGCCGAGAACGACTACCGGGCGACACCGGGTGATATCTTCGTCGGGAAAGATTTCATCCGACACGGTGGGTTGAGAAACGGGCTGCACATCGAAGGGCGGGTTGTTCCCCCCACCCGCAAAAAGGGCGGCCCGAAGCTTGAAGAGCTTTTCAAGGTCAACGGCAAGCCGGCGGAAGAATACACCGATATCGTCTCGTTCAATGAGCTGACGGTTGTGGACCCGAACCCGCAGTTGCCGCTCGAGACGCCCGGCGGGCCTATGGAGATGCGGGTTCTGGACCTGATCTGCCCGATCGGAAAAGGCCAGCGAGGGCTGATTGTCGCCCCGCCACGCTCCGGCAAGACTATTCTCCTGCAACAGATCGCCAACGCCATTAACCAGAACAACCCCGAATGTTACGTAATCATCCTGTTGGTGGACGAGCGCCCGGAGGAAGTAACCGATTTCCGCCGGAAGTGCCCCAATGCCGAGATCGTCGCCTCCAATAACGACCAGGAGCTGTCCAATCACGTCCGGGTCTCCGAGTTCGCCCTCGAGCGGGCCAAGCGGATGGCGGAGTTCGGGCAGGACGTGGTGATCCTGCTGGACAGCCTCACCAGGCTGGGCCGGGCCTACAATCGCTACGTCGAAACGTCCGGGCGGACAATGACCGGCGGCGTGGATATCCGGGCGCTGGAGACACCCAAACGACAGTTCGGCGCAGCCAGGAAAATCGAGGACGGCGGCAGCCTGACAATCCTCGCCACCGCCCTGATCGAAACCGGCAGCCGAATGGACGACCTGATCTTCGAGGAGTTCAAGGGTACCGGCAACATGGAACTTTCGCTGGACCGCAAGCTGGCTGAGAAACGAATCTGGCCGGCTATCAACATCCCTCAGTCCGGCACACGAAAGGAAGAACTGCTGGTCGAAGACTGGAAACTGCCCAAGATGAACATGCTGAGGCGGTTCCTAAGCAGTCTGAGCGTGGACGATGAAATGCCACAACTGCTCAAGGCGCTGGAGCGGTTCAAGTCCAACACCGACTTCCTCCGCCAGCTCGATATCAAGAGCTGAAGACACGAGGCATAATAACCCCCGACCGCTCGCAGCCGGGGGCTATCCAGCGGATAATTTATCAAACACACCCCTTTTCAGCAGGCAGGGGCGGTATGTACAAAGCATCCGATTTGTTTACAGGCAGGCGTCTTTGGCTGCCTTGGCGATGCGAAACTTCAGCACCCTCTTGGCCGGAATGTGAATCTGCTCACCCGTAGCCGGGTTGCGACCCATCCGGGCCTTGCGGTCGACCACGACCAGCTTGCCGAGGCCTGGAATCGTAAAGCCGTTCTTAGCCTCCTTGTACGCCAGATCCACCAGCGCTTCCACAAAAGCGACGGCGTCCTTCTTCGTAATCTCGCACCGCTCCGCCAACTGCGTCATGATTTGGGACTTCGTCAACTTGGCCATATTCGGTTACTCCTTCCTTGCTCGAATCAAACTTAGAAACGTTGTTTTTCGCCGCGGGCGATTCGGCTGCGCCGTATCCATGGCATGCCTTGCGCTCGCGTTTCAGGCCGCACGGCCTGAAAGTTGGGTCTATGTTGTAGTCCGCCGCAGCTGGCGTCAAGATGAAAAATCAAAAAAAGCCAATAAAATCAGGAGTTTCCATCGAACCCGCTTCGGGCGGACGAGGCCGCGACGATGTAGACGCTTCAGAGTTCCGGCTCACGGAGATTTTGCATCATCGCCGCGGCGGCAATCGAGCCTCGCCAAAGCTGCTCCAGGCGGAAGTGTTCGTTCGGCGAATGGACATTGTCGCTTGGCAGGCCGAAGCCCATCAGCACCGCATCCAGCCCCAGCAGACGCTGGATCAATTCCGCTACCGGAACGGACGCGCCGCATCGGATCATCGCAGGTTTTTGGCCGAAGGCGTCGGCCAGTGCGGCGACAGCGGCCTTTACAGCCGCCGTATCGCTGCGCAGTAGAACCGCCCGTGCCTCGGCGCCCGCTTGTACAGTCGCGGTCATACCCGGCGGGGTGTGTTCGGCTACGAACCGCTTGAAGCCCTCAATGATTTTATGCGGGTCCTGGTTCGGCACCAATCGCATCGAGACTTTGGCTGACGCCTCGGACGGAATAATCGTCTTCGCCCCAGCTGCGATAAACCCTCCCACGATACCGTTGCAATCAAGCGTCGGCCTGGCCCATCGCCGCTCCAGCACGGTGTAATCTTTTTCGCCGCCGGCAAGTTCCGTCAGGCCAAGCGACGCGGCGTATTGTTCGGCATCGAACGGCAATCGTCGCCATGTCCGTCGCTCGGCGTCGGACAGCACAAGCACGTCGTCATAGAAGCCGGGCAGCGTTACGCTTCCGGCCTCGTCGTGCATGGCCGCGATAAGCCGCCCCAGGGCGTTGATTGGATTTGCAACCGCCCCGCCGTGCAGACCGCTGTGGACGTCGGAGACCGGCCCCTTCAGAGTCAGTTCCACATACGCCAGGCCTCGAAGCGAGTAGGTAATGCTGGGCAGAGACGGGTTGAAAAATTCAGAATCGCCGATGACCGCTGCGTCCGCAGCCAGGCGATCTGCGTGAGTGGCCAGAAACGCCTCAAGCCCCGGCGAGCCGACTTCTTCGGCGCCCTCGACCAGAAACTTGACATTGACCGGCATCGCGTCGCCGGCCTGCCGCCAGGCCTCGACGGCCCGAATGTAAGCAAAAAGCTGGCCTTTGCTGTCGCTGGCGCCGCGGGCATAAACGCACCCATCACGAACCACAGGCTCAAACGGCTCGGACCGCCAGGCGTCAAGCGGATCGGGTGGCTGAACGTCGTAATGACCGTAGATAAGCAGCGTCGGCAGGTCGGCGGCGATATGTGCTTCGGCGATGACGTTGGGCCTGCCGTCCGTTGCGACGATCTCGGCCTGCAAGCCAAGCTTTCGAAAATATCCGGCGAGCCACTCGGCGGCACGCTCGCAGCCGTCGCCGCCGGCCAGGCCGGCTATGCTGGGAAAACGAAGCAGCTCGAAAAACCGCGACAGGTGCTCCCGGCGATGCGACTCGAGGTACTCCAGTACCGATGCGTTCAGCATTCGCGCCTTCATTGCCCGTTCAGCCGCCCCCTGCGCTCTTGACGGGTTTGGTAATCCGTTTCAGCACGCCCCCGATTCCGCCGCCCTTGCGCTTGGTTTTTTGGGGCGGCTTTTTCTCGGCCTCTTTCTTTTCAGCCTTGGGGGCTTGGGGTGTTTCGGCCGGTGCTGTCGCCGTAAGGATTGGCTTGCCTCCGCCGGTTACAACGGTCGTCTTGCCGACCTTCGCTTCGGTCGGCACCTTCGCGGGGGCTGCGGGGGCTTTCGGCGATTCAGTGCCGGCGGGAACAGCCGGTGGTTCGATAGACTCACGCTCCACCCGCCGCGATATTTCCCGCTGGTCGGCTACAATATCCGGATCCACGTTCAACACCACCGGATTCGGCGGCCCGTCCTTTTCGACATCGTATGCCGTCGGCTCCTCCGGGGGTGTTTTTCGCTCGCAACCGGTCGTTGCCGGCAATATCGCCAACACGCTCAAGATAATCATCCAAGGCTTCATTTTGCACTCCTTATGCTCGGCTGGGCGATGCCCAGCACGTTCATCGCGTCGCGTTCCACCACCGACCGCAGCAGCTCGCGCGGCACGCCGGGCAGGTTTGTGCCCTGGGTAACCTCGTGCAGGCGATAGACCGTCTCAATAGCCTGGGCGGCTGTGGCATAGGGAAAATCGCTGCCGAACAGCAGTTTGTCAATTACGTTAAACTGGTGCGCCAGCACCATCGCGTTGTACGCCTGCCACGGGCGCCGCAGCAGGCCGGCTACGTCGGCAAACACGCGCGGGTGCTTGCCGACCAGCGAGATGCCTTCGGCTACCCATGGGTGGCCGAGGCAAGATATGACCATTGTCAACTTCGGATACTCGCGTGCGACTTCGTCCAGCAGCATCGGCCTGGCGTATTCCATTCGTCCCTGCATGGGAAAATGCGTGCCCTGGTGGATGAACAAAGGCACGTCGCGCCGCTCGGCCCACTCGTAGAGCCGGACGGCCCGGCTGTCGGAAGGATGGAAGTTTTGCGAGGACGGGCTTATGGTCAACCCTTGAAACACCCCGCCGTCCAGAAGTTTTGCAGCCTCGTCAACCGCATCGGGTTCAGTCGGGTCGACCGCCGCGATGCCAACCATCTTATCACCGTGGCTGGAGACATAGTCGGCCAGAAAATCGTTGGGCACGTCAGCACCGAGACTGACGCTGCGAAAGCCCATAACCAGTGATTTGTCCACGCACTCAGCCGCCGCCAGATGTTCATCCGTTCCGGCGGAAACGCCTTTTCGCCGGCCCTGCCTGCGCAGATACGTCGGCGCACCGTTGCCGAGCTGCTCGGTATTGGCCCATACGCGCGTGTGGCAGTCAACGATCATTGACGATATTCTTGCCGCTGACCGGGCGGATTGCCAGGGCAAAACGCAAGTCGTAGCCGCAGCAGGCGCCGGCGGCCGTGCACCAACTATTCATCCTGCTCGCCGGCGACCTTCAGCGATGCGCCATCGCCCTTGGCCAAAAGCTGGATCTTCTTTTCCGCCGTATCGAGGATTGCCCGACACTGCTTGATAAGCTTGATGCCGTCGGCGTATTTCTCAATCGATTCTTCCAGCGAGACCTTGCCTTCCTCGATGCCGGCTACGATTTTTTCCAACTCTTGAAGGGCCTGCTCGAATGTCTTCTTGCCTTTAGCCATAATGTGTCCTTTGCAAATACTACTCGAATAAGGTTCGTTGCGCTTCAGACGGCGGTTTGTGCTGCGGCCTAGCGGAGGCTGCATCCGGGTCGGGGCGCGTGCCGGTTTTTTTCGCCGCCTTGTTGACGACCTTCACAACGCTGCGAATCTTTCCGTCCGCCAGTTCGGTTTCGATTCCGTCACCGGTGCGGACACCGGCTGCCGACCGCAGGATTTTGCCGCTCGCGTCGCGTGTTACGGCGAAGCCTCGCCTCAGAACGTTGCGATAACTCATTGCCTCCAGTTGTCTGGCCGCGGCGCTGATTTGCTGGCGGGCGAGCTTCAGGCGGTGTCGCGGATGCAAGCCGGCCAGCTTCACGCCGGCCGGCTCGAGCCTGCGACGATAGGCCGTTACGTGTCCGATCATGCCGGCCCGAAGCCGATGCGAAAGCTCGTCCACACGCTGTGCAGCCACGCGGAACCGCCCTGCCGGATCACGAAACACCACACTGCGATGAATCGCCTTCAGTGCCGAGCGCCCCGCTGCAATGTCCTCGGCCATCGAGCGTGCCAGCCGCCCGGCCAGGTTCGCCACGTGGCGGCGGATCTCCTCGGCGTCAGGTGCGGCCAGTTCAGCCGCCGCCGTCGGCGTGGGTGCTCGCAGGTCGGCTACCAGGTCGGCAATCGTTACGTCGGTTTCGTGTCCGACGCCGGAGATGACCGGCACGGAAGCGGAGAAGATAGCCCTGGCCACCGCCGGCTCGTTGAACGCCCATAAATCCTCCAGGCTGCCGCCGCCGCGGGCGACGATGATCGTATCTATCTCGTATCGCCCGGCGTTGGCGTCCAGCAGCCGGACGGCCCGGGCTATTTCCTCAGCCGCAGATGCACCCTGGACCAGCACACCCAGCAGATACACCTTCGCTGCGGGCCAGCGACGCCCAAGCGTCCGCCGGATGTCGCGGATGGCTGCGCCGGTCGGGCTGGTAACCACGCCGATTGCGCGTGGAAAGCGCGGGATGGCTTTCTTGCGGCCGGGATCGAACAGCCCCTCGCGGTGCAGCTTTTCACGGAGCTGCCTAAACGCCAGTTCCAGCGCGCCGCTTCCTTTGGGCGTCATCCGCTCGACGTAGAGCTGGAGTTGGCCGCGAACGTCGTACACGTCCACGCGCCCCTCGAGAACCACCTCCAGGCCGTCCTCAGGGCGAAATTTCAATTTCCCGGCATAGCCGCGAAACATAGCCGCGTCGATCGCGGCAGTTTCATCCTTCAGACGAAAGTACAGATGCCCGGATGTGTGGTGTTTGACATTGCTCAGCTCGCCGACGACGGTAACACTTTGAGGAAAGGCCTCGGCCAGTGCATCCTTGACGGATGCAATCAACGAGGAGACGGACAGCATCTTAGGCTCGTTCGCCTTGGTTTTATCGGTATCTTTTCCGGCAGGGTCTCGTCCGACGTCCGGCCCCTGCCGCGGGCCGCGGGCCTTGCTCAGGTCGAAAATCGGTAACCGCTCCACACCCATGTCGCGCGGCATTGTACCCGCCGGCTGGTGCAATTGCACGCAACGGGCCGTCGGTTGCAGGCAGGCCTTAGGTTCTGTCTGAAAACTATTTCAGACAGAGCCTAGTACGCAGGCTGCTTTTGAGCCGACTGCCGCAATTCGGCAACTTCCGCCTGAAGATCGAGTATACGTCTGGCGGTATGCAGGCGTATCTTCAGGTCCAGCGGCTCAAACGGCTTGATGAGGTAGTCGTCCGCGCCGGCAACCAGCACCTTTACGATGTCGTCCTTCAGGCGGTCGCCGGTGAGCATGATGATGTAAACGTTCTGTCTCGACTGGTCTTCCTTGATGAGTCGGCAGACGGCGTAGCCGTCGGTGCCGGGCATCATCCAGTCAAGGATGGCCAACTTTATGGCCTTGTCCTGCCGGATAGCCTGGTAGGCCTCCGAACCGTCGCCCGTAACGACGACATCGAAACCCCATTGCTTCAGCAGGTCTTCCAGGAGTATCTGGTAGACCGGGTCGTCATCCGCAATCAGCACTCGCATGGTGTATTCTCCCTTGCAATTGTTTCAAGGTCGCTCCTCAGCCTGTGCACCTGCTGTTCCAGCCGTTCGCAGGCCTCCAGCGCACCGGCAAATTCGGCGGCATCCGCCATTTTCTCCAGCTCCACCGCCGCAGCCAGCGCCTCCCCGGCGCCGAGAACGGCCAGAGAGCCTTTCATATTATGAGCACAACGCTTCAACACCTGGCCGTCTTTCGCAGCGGCGGCTTGACAAATCTCCGACAAGACTTTCGGAGAGTTTTCCATGAATGTTTTTACGACCCGCTGAAGGATTCGTTCGTCGCCGCCCACGCGGTTCAGCAGGCGGGCCTTATCTACTTTCGCTTCGACGCTGTGGCTCGTGTGCGTTTCAGCCGCCTGGCCTGCGGCGACCTGCGGCACATGAGCTTGGTTCATAAGATTCCCGATCAGCGATCTGAGGCGTTCGGCCCGAATCGGCTTGGGAATATAGCCGTCCATACCGGCCCGGAGGCATTTATTCCGATGCGACTCCATCGCGTGTGCGGTTATTGCGATTATGGGCACGCGGCGGCCGGTCGTTTTTTCCCGTTCACGGATGGCGGCGGTTGTAGCCAGCCCGTCCATTTTGGGCATTTGCACGTCCATGAGAACAAGATCAAAATCCTGCTGTTCCCACCTGGCGACCGCCTCTTCGCCGCTGCGCACACGTGTGACCCGGTGCCCCCACTTTTCAAGCAGCAACGTGGCGTGCTCCAGGTTGACCGGATCATCCTCAGCTAGCAGCACCTGGAGGTGTCTGTGGCTTTCGCGCAACAAGTGCCGTGTAATCAGAGCCTGCCCGCCTTTCTGCGAAGCGGCCCCGAGGGCCAGCGAAACAGTCTCCCGCAGAACCGACTCCTCCAGAGGCTTGGTAAGATAGCCGGCAACGCCGCATTCCTGACAGCGGGCGGCATCGCCGCGCAGGCCAACCGAAGCTGTTACTATAACCACGATCTGTGCCAGGTCGGGGTCCTGTTTCATTGTCTCGACCAGTTGCAGACCGTCCACATCCGGCATGCTTGCCTCTATTAACGCCAGGGCGAAGGGGCTTCCGTCCGCATGGGCCTGTTGCATTTGCTCTATGGCCTGATTTGCGCTCGTTGCGATAGACGGAACCATCTGCCAA
The DNA here is from genome assembly GCA_034189755.1 of Planctomycetota bacterium. Taxonomy (GTDB): domain Bacteria; phylum Planctomycetota; class Phycisphaerae; order SM23-33; family SM23-33; genus JAXIHJ01. The sequence continues at coordinate 7,889 of JAXIHJ010000049.1, read as the reverse complement.
CAACGGAATATCTCCGCCAGCGAATCGGCGCCCTGCGGGCTGGGGTCGGTAATCAGAACCCGCAGATTTTGCAGCGCCGACGGCGCAGGCAAAGCCGGCTTGGCTGCAGGGGCGCCCTGTAGTCCGAATCGGCCGGTGAAATGGAACGTGCTGCCCTTTTGGACCTGGCTTTCCACCCATATTGTTCCACCCATCATCTCGACCAGTTGGGCCGATATCGCCAGGCCCAGACCGGCGCCACTGCCGTCGTTCGTTTCGGTATCTTTAACCTGCTCAAATGCCCCGAAAATCTCCTGCCGCTTTTCGGACGGAATGCCGATTCCCGTGTCGCGGACGATAAAGTGCAGGACAATCTGCTCGGCCGAGCTGGAATCGGCTTTGATGCGTACTTCAATCCGGCCGTGCTCGGTGAACTTGAGAGCGTTGCCCACCAGGTTCGTAATAACCTGTCGCAATCGCCCCGGATCGCCGACAAGCAGGGCCGGAATGTCCGCTTCAACGCCCCAACTCATCGAGACGTCCTTGGCCTCCGCCTGAATCATAAACGGTTCAAGAACATCTTCAAGACAGGCCCGCAGATCGAAACCCGTACACGCCAACTCCAGTTTGCCGGCTTCTATCTTGGAAAGGTCCAACACGTCGTTCATCACCGTCAGCAGTGAACCAGCCGAGCGCTGAACGATATGAAGATACCTGCGCTGCTGGTCCGTAAGTTTAGTATCAAGTGCAAGTTCCGTCATGCCGAGTATGCCGTTCATCGGCGTGCGGATTTCGTGGCTCATCTTTGCGAGGAATTCGTTCTTTGCCCTGCTGGCCGACTCAGCCAGGAGGCGCCTTTCCTTCTCCAGTTGCGCGTGTGCTTTTTGTGAGCGATACGCTACATATCCGGTGGTGAAGTACAGCATTGCCGTCGCTATGATGAGTGCGTACGCTACCCGCTCGTGGCTGCTTAACGGGACGGAAATATCCGATTTTGCGGCTCCCACGACCAGGCCATAACGCAAATCACCCAGCTCGAAGGGGGCAAACGCGATAAGCTCGACGGTGTCGCCATTTCGATGAACGTCGATTTCGGCCGTGCCGGCCCGGCCTTTACGCACACATTCCTCCACCACCAGGCCGGCCATCTGGTTTTCCGCTCCGGCGGTAAGGGCGCCACGGCCTTGATGCTGCGAGCGGCTGGGCAACTCCGTGGCGGCATGGGGAGCGATCCGATAAATAATCCTTCCGCCTGCGTCCATGATCCGACACGACCTTCTTCGCGCCGCGCTGGCTCGCAAGAGACATTTGGTGAAAAGCCTTTGCAAACTGATATTGCAATGGAGTACACCCGTCAGACGGTCCTTGTCACGGATTGGAACAAGCACACGCACAACGCCTGAGGCAGCCTGACGATCGGGCTGAACACTCTCAAGGATGCAGGAGGCGCCTGCCCGGACGGCCTGGTCGAATCCCGGCAAACTTGAAAAGTTTGTTATCTCAGCCGTCTCCGGGCTTCGAAACAATATCCTGCCTTCACTATCCGTTACCGCGACGCCGTTCAGTACATCCCTGTGGCTGTCATAGTAGGCGTGAATAATCTCTTCTGCGCCGGGGTTTTTGCTGCGAATCTCCGGATACGTGCTCATAGCCCGCAGGGTCTGGGTTACGTCGGCGAACAAGGTCTCCAGTGCACCCGCAATACTGTGGGCGGTGTCCGACTGATAGCGCTGAAAGTTGTTCACCAGATCTTTCTCAAATTTTGCATGGTACCAGCGCAGCACGCCGGCAAGGGCTACTGCGGCGACGGCAGCCAGTAAGACAGGCCAGACGGGCTTTAAGCCGGTAAGAAGAATCGGCCATAGAAAACCACACTTGGCGCCGTCGCTGTCCTGACGTTTCAAAAGCGTCCTCATAAGCCTCATTACTGTTGTTTCCTATCCATTACGGGTTGGGCCGGCCCCCGTCGCCACGTGCCGAGGGCGCGCAGGGGCGGCTTGTCTAAGGTGTGCTGCTGTCCGGCTTCCGGCGTGACTTGGTGAATAGACGGAATCCAGGGATTACAGGCCGGCCAAACGCCTGTCATTCATCGGCCCCTTTTGCAGCCCCGACTCCGTGGTGCCTCCACTGAAGCCTATCGACAGGTTTGCAAGGCCACTTAAAGCATTCCATCGGCCCGGGCGGTGATTCCCTTAAAGTTGTGCCGGCCGGCTGACGATATACATAATGACGGGTCGGGCAATTTTCGGGTGTGCAGTTGCCCAGGAAAAAACAAAAGGCGTTATGTTTTTGGCCCCGGGGGCTTTCCTTATCCGGTCTCGTGGAAGGTTATGTTGTCGAGACACTTCCAGGCCGCACCGACGTAGCCGGCTTGCGCCCATCGCGACGCATAACCACTTACACAACCGCGGTCGGCCGCTCCGCAAGTAGCTCTTGCCTATCCCACCCGGTGAGCCGTGGTTCTAGCTGCGCTCAGACTCCGCCGGCAAATCGTACAAAAAGAATAACAGGCGCGCGGGCAACTGTGTTTAACGAAACCCCCGACCCGAAGCCTCGTTACTGTTGCTAAGCCCCGCGTGAGGGCTTGTCGCGTGCCTGATTTATTAAGGCGTCGGTCGCCTAAAAGCGGCCGACGCCGTTTTTTTATACCTGCCACCACCACAACCGCGGATTCAGAAATAGGTGACTGTCCCCCCTATGGACAATGCCGTCATTTAACCAGAGACAGCTTTACCGCTTGTTTTTCCCTGGCCGAGATCATGGCCGCTTCCAGTACGCGTTGGGTTTGGTAGGCATCTGCGAAATCGGGGATTGGCACAACCGGTTTTTTGCCGGCCAGAACCCGTAGTATGTCATAGGCCATATTAATAAAAGTGTGCTCATAGCCGATGGGATGCGCATCCGGCCACCATGCCTCGATGTACGGATGGTCGCCGGCATGAGTGCACATAAGTGTCGTCCAGCCCTGCACGTCGCGTTTTGCAGTAGCGTCTAAGTACTCCAGTTCGTTCATCCGCTCGAAATTGAAGCGTATCGCCCCTTTGCTGCCGTTAATCTCAAAGCCGTTACGATTGTAATTGCCCGTCGCCTGCCGGGCGCATTCAAAGCTGGCCACCGCCCCGCCATTGAATCGCGCCAGAAACAGCACCGTGTCATCAACGGTAACCTTGCCTTTCTTCCCGGATTTCTTCAAACCTTCGGCGATACCGCCGGCGGCGGCACCGGCCATGAGCTGTCGTTCCTTAATGAACGTCTCGGCTATCGCACCGCAAATTTCGGTGATTTCCTGGCCGGTAACGAAACGCATCATATCGATAATATGTGCGTTCAAGTCGCCATGTGCGCCCACCCCGGCGAGTTTTTTATCGAATCGCCAGGCCAGTGGCACCGATTCATCCGCCCATTGCTGCAAGTACGATGCACGAACATGGCGGATCCGGCCGATCTTGCCTTGCTTAACCAGTCTATGCGCAAGAGCCACCGCCGGGCAGCGACGGTAGTTATACCAGATGAAAGTCTTGACCTTTGCCTTCCTGGCGGCGGCGACCATCTCGCGGGCGCCTTTCAGCGTAGCGGACATTGGCTTTTCACAGGAAACGTTCTTGCCGGCGGCGATGGCGGCCTCTGCCATCGCCGCGTGCATGAAATTCGGCGTAACGATATCCACCAGGTCGATTTCATCGCAGGAGATGAGCTGTTTCCAGTCGGTTGAGGCGTTCAGCCAGCCCCAGTTGTCGGCGAAGTCTTGAGGTTGCTCCTTCGGCTGCCCGAATACCGTGTGCATGACGGGTATCCGTGGCGGCTTAAAGAACTTCACGACCTGGCCCCACGCGTTTGAATGTGCGCGGCCCATAAATCCCTGACCGATGAGTGCTACGTTCAATTTCTTTGGCGCCATTGGCTTGCTCCATATAATTTTTATCACGTGGTATTATGTCGGGGACTCTTAGAACCACCATGCCTGGCCGGCTTTTTCTTTCAATAAGATACCTTGTAGATATTTCACCGCCTTCTCGAAGCCTTCCTTCATGCTCATCAGCGAATCTTCATGCTCGATACTCAGCACACCGTCATAGCCATAAAGCCTTAACATGGAGATGAACGGTTTCCAGAATTCATCGCCGTGGCCGTAGCCTACGGTGCGGAAGACCCAGGCGCGATTTTTAAGGTCGCCGTAGTTTTGTATATCCAGGTTGCCGATGACACCGGAGTTTTTCGGGTCGATATACGTATCTTTGGCGTGGACGTGGAAAATACATTTATTTTCGCCAAGGTATCTCGCGGCTTCTATCGGATCGATTCCCTGCCAGAAGAAGTGGCTGGGGTCGAGGTTTGCGCCAAGCTGTTTACCGGCGGCTTTGCGCAGTCGGACGATATCCCCCGGATTATGTACAGTCATCCCCGGATGCGCTTCAAAGGCAATCTTCACACCACGCCTGGCCGCAAAGTCGTTCTCTTTCGACCAGAAGGGTATCAAAACCTTATTCCATTGATAATCCGCCGCCGCCAGATATTCATCAGGCCAGGGGCAGGTAACAAAGTTCGGCGTCTTGTCGCCGGGACATCCAGCCGGACAGCCTGAGAAATTGATAACAACCGTATTAAACTCCGCCGCAAGCATAACGCCGCTGCGATGAGCCTGTTGGTGGGCCTTGGCGATGCGTTTGTCAGGATGAACGGGGTTACCATGGACGGCAATACCATGGACCTCCAGGCCGCGGCAGGCGAGCTTCCGCTTTAATTCCTTCAGCCTGGATTTGTTCTTATGAATACCGGCCAGTTTCCAGGGGTTGCCGGGATAGCCGCCGGCAGGCAGTTCAATCGCATCCAGCCCCACTTTCTGACAATAATCCAACGCCTCGTCCAGCTTCATGCCGCCAAGCAACGCCGCCATAACACCTAGTTTCATGGTTGTCTCCTTTAACTTCGAGTCCCGTAAAAGGACGCTGCACAGCCGCGGCGGGCTGCGTTTGGTCACTGTGATTATAATTCCACTGCCGGCTGTGTAAAATATATCCCGCTCCCGCCGTGCTTGACGCCGAGCGGCGAGGTGATTACAGTGGTTCCGGAAACCACGGCAAGAATTAAGCCGACCCTCAACCAGGAAGCGTCAAGGATGGCCAAAACTTCTTCCAAAGCTTCTAAATCTTCCAAACTTTCCAAAAAATCCAAAAAATCGACCGGAAAGAAACCGGCACGTTCCACGAAAAAGAAGAAGCCCGCCAAAAGGCAATCCGGTTCCGCCGCCAAGGCAAAAGCAGCGTCGTCTTCGGCCGCAAAGTCAAAGGTTTCCTATGCCACAGCCGAGTCGATGGGCAAGGCCCAGCGAAGCATCTCCGTCAGCGAGTTCTTCGCGAAGAACCGCCATCTATTGGGCTTCGACAACCCCCGCAAGGCGCTTTTGACTACGGTCAAGGAGGCGGTGGACAACGCACTGGACGCCTGCGAGGAGGCCGGCATCCTGCCCAAGCTCGTCATTCGCATCGAGCAACTCGGCGAGACACACTTTTGCGTCTCCGTCCAGGACAACGGCCCCGGCATTGTCCGCCAGCAGATACCGAACATTTTCGGCAAGCTTCTGTACGGCAGCAAGTTTCACCGGCTAAGGATGAGCCGCGGCCAGCAGGGAATCGGCATTTCGGCGGCGGGCATGTACGGGCTGCTGACCACGGGCCGGCCTGTACGAATCACCTCACGCACCGGGCCTCGGGCCAAAACGCACTATTACGAACTCCAGATCGACACTCGCAAAAACCGCCCCGTCATCATCACCGACGAAATAATCGACAGTTGTTTCAAACACGGAACACGCGTTGAGATCGAACTGGAAGCAAAGTATCTGCGAGGCCGCCAGAGCGTGGATGATTATCTCCAGCAGACAGCCATCGCCAATCCGCACGTAACGTTCGACTACGCCGCGCCCGACGGGCGCAACGACAGCTACCAGGCCTCCGTCAAGTCGCTGCCGCCGATACCAAAGGCTATTCGCCCCCACCCGCACGGCATCGAGCTGGGTGTGCTGCTCAAGATGCTCACTGACAGCAAGGCGCGAACGGTGCAACAGTTTCTAACAGGCGAGTTCTCCCGCGTCTCGCCACGCGTGGCAAAGGAAATTATCCGACATGCCTCACTGAAGCCAAGCGCCCGGCCGTCGCGTCTTAACGGCGAAGGCGCAAAGGCGATATACCACGCAGTCCAGGAAACCAAGATTATGGCTCCGGCTACGGATTGCGTCGTGCCCATCGGTGAAAAGCAGCTAATAGCCGGCCTGAAGCAAGTGGTGGATGCAAAGTTCTATACAGCCACCACGCGAAGGCCCGCCGTCTACCGGGGCAACCCGTTCATCATTGAAACGGCACTGGCGTTCGGCAAATCGGAGAAGAAAAAGCCGAAAACAAAAGAAGACGACAAAGGGCAAACCGGCACCGGCCAGGAAGATACCGAGTCGACGTCGCCGGCAAAGCTGATTCGCTTCGCCAACCGCGTTCCGCTTCAATACCAGCAGTCGGCCTGTGTTATCTACAAGTCGGTGGCCGGCCTGAACTGGAAGGTCTATGGTTTGCCTCAGGGCCGCGGGGCGCTTCCGGCCGGGCCGCTGACCATCGTGGTGCACATGGCCTCGGTGTGGGTGCCGTTCACCAGCGAGTCCAAAGAGGCTATCGCCTCGTACCCGGAAATTCTCAAGGAGATCCGCCTGGCGCTTCAGGACTGCGGGCGCAGGCTCGGCGTACACATTCGTAAAACGGTGCGCATACAGCGGGAACTCAAGAAGCGGATGTATATCGAACAGTACATCCCCGCAATCGGCCAGGCATTGCGCGACATTCTCGACCTGAAGGATAGACAGGTTACGAAACTCTGCAAAGACTTAAAGGACGTGCTCGAACGCACTCGGAAATTTTGAGCGTATTTCTCAGAACGATTTGCTTACAAGCATTTCTTCTGTCGGAAGCGTTTCGATAGGCCGGCGTGCGGCGATTCCCGCGTCCACTTCATGCCAGTAGTCGATCTGTGGCTCTCCGTATTGCCAGCACAGCCTTACTTCCGCCCCACCGGCCAGATGTGGAAAATCCACGATGCCCACGGACCAGTCCTTCAACTCGGCCCCCACCAGTTCCAGTTCCTCTAAACATTGACGAATGCTTCCGGCGACGCCGATAAATTCCTGCTTGGCGCTGTCGGCCAGGTTGTCGGCGGATGCCGGCCCGGGGCATGGCTGGGCCTGCTCCTCGGTCGAGACAGGCAGATTTTCCATAATCTCCTCCAACTCCAGCAGACGGGCATAACCGGCGACTACGTCGGAAACAATACGCTTAACCAGCACCAACGCACGGTTAGCCTGGTCGAGAGAAAAAAACCTGCCCGTCCCAACAGCAGTGCACGGACCATCGAAACTTGCATTGAATCTGTTCATCAAAATCTCTTTCCTGGCTTTGTCGTAAAAAACAGCGGGTAAACGGCTTTTTGCATATCGGCATAAACGACACGCGAACATGAAAAAACGTACAAAAACGTCTGCGGACGGGTGTGGCAAAAACCCGGCCATAGCTATGGCCGGGCTTACAGCAGGTTGAACCGGCCCACGGGCCTTTGTGTTTGTGTTATGATCGTGGGCGACATGTTCGGGTTCCTCAACATTAACAAGCGCCCCGGCCCGACCAGCCACGACGTTGTCGCTCACATCCGGCGGATGGTCGGCAAGGGCGTTAAGGTCGGACACGCCGGCACGCTCGACCCTTTTGCCGACGGCGTACTGGTTATCTGCATCGGCCCGGCGACGCGCCTAGCTCGGTATGTGCAGGCCCAGCCGAAGCGATACCGGGCAGAGATTACACTAGGGGCAACCAGCAGCACCGACGATCGCGACGGGGAAATCTCGCCGACGCCAAAAGGCAAACCGGCATCGGAAA
>JAXIHJ010000048.1:0-3513 GCA_034189755.1 Planctomycetota bacterium | reverse complement strand
TGCGCGTTCGTTAAGATTTGCTGGGCCGCCGGACGATTCCTGGAATTCAATTGTCGAGGCGATGGATCTCGGGTCCAAGTACCAGGCATTGAGGGTTACAGCCTGGGGCATCAGGACATGGGCCTGTAAAGCCCCGTTAATCCGGTTTTCCGGAGTGCCTACCCTCATTGGGCCATTTGTCTCGGCATTGTTTTATTTGGATCCACGGCCGCTGTGGGCGATAATACTAATGGAAAGTCAAATAGCATCGGGAGAAAGCGATGACTCAAAAAGAGGCTATCTTGAAGGAAGTGCAGGGGATTCCCGAAACCTTCCTGACGGAGTTGTTCGATTTCATCCAGTTTCTGAAGATGAAAGCCGCTGAGGAAAAATTCAACACGACCCTGATGAGCGAGTCCTCATTGGGAAAGGATTGGAACCGACCGGAGGAGGACGAAGCTTGGAAAAATCTGTAAAAGGCGACGTGGTCGTCGTTCCGTTTCCATTTTCAGACCTGAGCCAATCAAAACGTCGCCCTGCCCTGGTTGTTGCGGCATAGGAGGGAGATGATCTTATTCTTTGCCAAATCACCAGCAGAATGGTACGGGACCGTTATTCTGTTGGGCTGGATAATTCCGACTTCCAATCAGGATCATTGAAGCAGCAAAGCAATATTCGTCCCAATCGTCTTTTCACGGCCGACCGAAATATTATCCTCTATACAGTCGGGGCGCTGCTTGAACCCAAATGGGAAGAGATCACGGAAAGACTCATTGCGATACTGCGCGAGTGATTGGAAGCAGTAGCCGGCATTTCGCTCAGCAAGGAAATGTATAAGTGCGATAACGCCTGATGCGCCCAATAGTGGGTTGTTTCCACCAATATCCCAAAGTACCCCCATGTCAGATGCTCTTTGACAAAATATCGCACGGCGCAGAGAATAGCGCAACTGTAGCAAGAGGAGCTTTCAGCGATGGCGAAATACAGCATTGGTATTGATCTTGGTGGGACGTTCATAAAATTTTGTCTGCTGGACGAAGCCAGGCGTGCACGGGGCGTTTTTCAACTGCCGACTCCCGCCGACGGCGGGCCTGATGCCGTTATCGAGCATATGATCGGCGGCGGGCGAAAACTGCTTCGGGACAATAAAGTTGCCCGCAGCGACATTATCGGCGTGGGCATCGGCTCGCCAGGCCCGCTGGACCTGAAAGATGGAATCGTACTGGAAATGCCCAACATTGCGGGCTTTAAGAATGTGTCTCTCCGCGATCGCGTGGGTGGTGGACTGGAACTCCCAGCCGCTCTGGAAAACGATGCCAACGCCGCGGCGTTTGGCGAGTATATCTGCGGCGCAGGTGCCGGGGCCGGCGACATGGTACTGCTGACGCTCGGCACGGGCATCGGCAGCGGCATTATCGTTGACGGGAAGGTTTTTCACGGCTACCACGGCATCGGTGCGGAACTGGGCCACATGATTATAGTTCCCGAAGGCGAGCCGTGCGGCTGTGGGCAGAAAGGCTGCCTGGAACGATACGCCTCGGCCACCTTCATCTCGCAGGCGGCGACGCACAGGCTAAGGTCCGAAAACTGCCGAAGCGTGCTCCAGGACGTCTTGAAGCGGAAAGGCGCCATCGACGCCAAGGACATTCAGGACGCCGCCGGCGCCGGCGACGCATTCGCAGCGGAGGTATGGAACCGCGTGGCGTACTACCTGGCGCTGGCCTGCGTAAACATATGTCGAATCTTCGACCCTGACGAGATCGTGCTGGCCGGCGGCATGGCCAAGGCCGGCGACGACCTTGTAAGCCCGTTGCACGCGCACTTCAAGAATCTGAACTGGACGCTCACGGCGCCGACGGCGAAGATCGTACTGGCCAGGCTGGGCAATGACGCCGGTGTCATCGGTGCAGCGGGCGTGGCCTGGCAGGAGTTTGGGGAAAGTTAAAAGCTGAAAGCTGCCCTGCTGAAAGAAAAAATCTTCACCGATGGCGAATAACCGGCTCCTGATTACCGATTACGGATTACGGGTTCCGAGTTACGAATCATGAAACATTACTATCCAAGTTTTGATGAGTTTCGGGCACTGACCGAGCGAGGCAATACCGTACCGGTGTATCGGCAGGTATTGGCCGACGCGCTGACGCCTGTGATGGCGTATCAGCGTTTGGCCATGCCGCCGGGCTTTGCCCCGGCTGGAAACGCCTTCCTGCTGGAAAGCGTCGTAGGCGGAGAGCGGATTGCGAGGTTTTCGTTCGTTGCGGTTGACCCCGCTGCGACGTTCATAGCCCGCGGCGAGAACATAACCGTCTGCCGCACCGGCCAACAGGATGAGACTATCACCAGCCGCGACCCGCTGGCTGAGCTGGGCAAGCTGCTGGCGCCGTACAAGCAGGTTCATCTGCCGGGCCTGCCGAGATTCACCGGCGGTGTCGTCGGCTACGCCGGCTACGATATGGTGCGGTACTACGAAGACCTCGCCGCCGGCCCGCCCGACGACCGCAATCTGCCGGAGCTGGCTTTCGGGCTGTATCGCACGATGGTTATCTTCGACCACGTTTCCAAGACCATCAAGGTTGTTGCCAACGCGCACGTTGACGGTGATCCGGGGGCGGCCTACAGCGAAGCCTGCGAGGCCATCGAGCGGACCATCGTCCGTTTGCAAGAGGGCGCCGGACAGGCCGTAGCCGAAATTACACTCCAGGGCCTGCCGCAAAAACCGTTTCAGAGCAACTTCACGCGCCAGCGATATCTTGAGGTGGTGGCCGCCTGCAAGGAATATATTCGTGCCGGCGACATCTTCCAGGTCGTGCCGTCGCAGCGGCTGACCGTAGATACGCAGGCCAGGCCGTTTGACATATACCGCGCACTTCGCGTGGTGAATCCGTCGCCGTTTATGTTCCTGTTGACGACGCCGGATGTAACGCTGGTGGGCAGTTCGCCGGAGATACTTTGCCGCGTTGAGAACGGCATCGTAACTTCCCGCCCGCTCGCCGGCACCCGTCGGCGCGGCGCGACCGATGAAGAGGACGCCGCTCTGGAGGCCGAACTTCTTGCCGACCCGAAAGAGCGAGCCGAGCACATCATGCTGGTTGACCTGGCCCGCAACGACGTCGGGCGCGTCGCCGAACCGAAATCGATCGAACTGTCCGACCTTCTGACCGTCGAGCGATACAGCCACGTGATGCACATCGTCTCCGACGTAAAGGGCAGGCTCGCCGATGGCATGACGGCGTTTGACGCGCTGCGGGCGTCGCTGCCGGTCGGGACGGTCTCAGGCGCGCCGAAGATTCGGGCGATGCAAATTATCGACGAGTTCGAGCCGACCCGCCGCGGGCCTTACGCCGGCGCCGTCGGCTATGTTGACTTCTCAGGCAACATGGATACGTGCATCGCACTGCGGACGATGGTGATTGTCGGCGGGAAGGTGCACGTCCAGGCCGGTGGGGGCGTCGTCGCCGATTCGGTCCCCGAAACCGAATACGACGAGACCATCAACAAAGCAAAGGCCCTGCTGAAGGCCATCGAAGTAGCCGA
>JAXIHJ010000047.1:0-9992 GCA_034189755.1 Planctomycetota bacterium | reverse complement strand
AGACCTTCAGAATACGGCCCAACTGCTGGCTGCCTTCTGCGCCGACCTGAAAAAGGGCGAACGCTTCAGAGTAAAGCTCTAGAGCGGGAATCACCTGGTTTTACGGCGACTAGAACCACGCTTGGCCTTGGCGAGTTCCGCACGGAGGATGCCAAGTAACATCCGCTCGGCTGGGCTGGGCGTTTTGCCGCGCCGGCGAATGACCGCGACCGAACGGACCCACTTCGCCGCGTTGCGGAGCCGGCAAAATCCAAGGTCGCCCAAACGAACTTCGCGCACGACGTTGTCCAGCGGCAGGATACTCAGGCCCGATTCAACGTAGATGGCTCGCTTCAAAAGTTCGATGTTATCAAATTCCATGACGATATTGACCTTAACCCGCTCGCCCTTCAGCAGGCGATCTATGTTCCGCCTGGTGGGAATGCTCTTGTCAAATGCGACGAACTTCTCTCCGTTCAGCTCGGCGGCGTCGATGGTCTTGCGGCGGGCCAGCCGATGTGTGGGCGGACAGACGACTACAAGCTCCTCGCCGACCAGCGGGATAATTTCGACCAGACGCTGCCTTTGCGGATACGCAACCACGCCGAGGTCCATCTGGTCGTTGATGACGGCGGTGTAAATGCGCGACGAGGCGGTATACTCGACGTGGAGATTCACCTCCGGGTGCGCTTTCAGAAATTCTCGCACGTAGGGGTCCAGCAGATAGAAGCCCACCGAGTATATGGTGCCCACGCGCAGCACGCCGCGAATAGAATCGGCAGCCGATCGCACCTCGCCAAGCACTTGCTCATATCGGCGGAGAATATCCTTGGCGCCTCGGTAAAACGCCTTGCCCGCCTCAGTTGGAGTTACAATTCCGCCGCCACGGGTTACTAATTGGGTCGCAAGCTCACGCTCCAGGCGGGCCAGTTGCTGGGAGACCGCCGACTGCGAGATGTAATTCACCCCGGCCGCTTTGGAAAAGCTGCCCGTATCCACCAGATCACAGAATGTCTTCAGGACTTCGGTGTTCACGAGTTGCCCGGACGCTATCTGATTGGTTAATGGTTAACGATGATATGTTAGCCAATCTTATGGGGCGTTACAAAAAGCTTTTTAGCGTTCCCCCAAAAATACATCCCCAAAAATGCGGCCGAGAGGAGTTGAACCTCCACGTCCCTAAGGACACAGGCACCTGAAGCCTGCGCGTCTGCCAATTCCGCCACGGCCGCAGTTCCGGGCATAAATACATCCACCACCATCAACGTATTCATCTACCCCGGAAAGTCAAGCTTGAACAAAAGGAATTCGCTACCCCGCACCACCCGATGGGTCTCCGAACTTACGTTTCAACCACTGTTTGCCCCATCCGCTTTTTAGATATTTTTCTCTCTTGCGAGCTTCGGACCGAGCTGAAAACGCGTCCTGATACATCAGGCTCACAGGCAGTCTCGACTTCGTCCACGCCACAAGGGATCGATTATGTTCCCGTAACCGTCGCTGGACATCGTTGGTCATACCGATATACAGACTAGCGTCACAACATCGGAGAACGTAAACGTACCACACAGGAATAACTCCGAGAAAACATCGCTTTAGAAGAGTTGAACCCCTGCCTACCTGGCTAGCGCCAGCTAGGCAGGCAGGTCCACGTCCCTAAGGACACAGGCACCTGAAGCCTGCGCGTCTGCCAATTCCGCCACGGCCGCAGTTCCGGGCATAAATACATCCACCACCATCAACGTATTCATCTACCCCGGAAAGTCAAGCTTGAACAAAAGGAATTCGCTACCCCGCACCACCCGATAGGTCTCCGAACTTACGTTTCAGCCACTGTTTGCCCCATCCGCTTTTTAGATATTTTTCTCTCTTGCGAGCTTCGGACCGAGCTGAAAACGAGTTTGCAGGGCAAGCAACTTGTTGAGGCTGTCCGATAATTAGCCCCGGCGGGGCTGGCAGCAAGCTATTTACAAATCAGCACTTGTGAAGTTAAGCCGGCATAAGCAATTATCGGACAGCCTCACCTTGTCGCACGCGGAGTTCCTACCGCCCGCTGTTTGAAACTCGTTTGCGGTGGAGATTTCCTCCACCTTCATCTGCAATCTTTCCCAGGCCGTGCGGATTGGTTACACTACCGCCATGATTATCACTATTGACGGTCCAGCCGGGGCCGGCAAGAGCACTGTGGCCAGGCGACTGGCCGGCCGGCTCGGCATTGCATACCTGGATACCGGCACGACGTACCGTGCGGTTACGCTGAAGGCCTTGCGCGACAAGGTCAATCTGGCCGACGCCTCGGCCCTGGCCGAGACTGCCCGCCGGGCCAATATCGAGCTTACCTGCCTGCCGGACGGCACGCGCGTCCTGCTGGACGGCCGGGACGTTACACAGGAAATTCGGTCAGCCGAGGTTTCCGAGAAGTCTCACCATATTGCGCAGTCGCCGGGTGCGCGCGAGGTGCTGGTGGAGCTTCAGCGGCGGCTTGGCAAGTCGATTGGTGCGTTCGTCGCCGAGGGGCGCGACCAGGGCTCGGTGGTTTTTCCGGAAGCGGACGTCAAATTTTACCTGGACGCCAAGCCTTCGGTTCGTGCCCGGCGCCGCTGCGACGAAATGGCCGACCGAGGCGAGCAGGCCGACTATCAAGGCGTTCTGGCCGCCATCCTGCGGCGCGACAGCCGCGACCGCCGCCGCGACGTGGCGCCACTGGTCAAGCCGAAAGGCGCCGTCGAAATCGACACCTCCGACATGACCATCGAGCAGGTGGTCGACCATCTTGTCAACTGTCTGGAGCGCAAACGTTGAACCGGCTCAGCAGTTATCCAAACCCCAAACTTCAGGGCTGGCGCCTGCCGAAAGACGTCCAGAGCCCAAGCATATACTATTGCTTCTGGCGACGGTTGCTCCAGATGTGGCTGACCACGATCTGCAAGGTGCGCGTCTTCAACCGCCACTACGAGCCTGTCGGCGGCGGGGTCGTGTACATCTGCAATCACCAGAGCTTTCTCGACCCTATACTGATGGCTTACGCGTTGCAGCGGCCTGTGAACTTCATGGCCCGCGAGAGCCTGTTCCGCTGGCCGCCTTTTAGACGGCTTATCGAATCTGTGCATACATTTCCGGTCCGTCGCGGCACGGCGGACGTTGCCGCACTGAAGGAGTCGATGCGAAGGCTGAAAGCCAACGGGCAGTTGGCGATGTTTGCCGAGGGTACGCGGACTTCCGACGGGCGGCTCGGGCCGTTCCTGCCCGGCGCGGCCGTGCTGTGCCAGCGGGCCGCCCAGTGGACAGTGCCAGTACTCATCGACGGAGCCTTCGAGGCCTGGCCGAGAACTCAAATGCTGCCACGCCCCGGCAATATCGTGGTCCAATACGCACCGCCGATCTCGCAAGCAGAAGCGAAAAAACTCGAGCCGAAGGCATTCGTCGAGAAGGTTCGCAGTACGCTTATCGAGATTCAGGCCGACGTCCGCAAGCGAGTGGGCAGGCCGGCGCTGAAGTACGTGTAAAGACCTTCGCAACGGCACGCTACTTTATGGTATTTAAGGAGCAGGCCGAACAGGGCTGCGGCCCTGAAACCAAATCATGGCGAAGAAAATCAAGCTAACGCGACCTGAACTGAAGCGACAGCGTGAGGCCCTGGGGCGATACGAGCGGTTTCTGCCGACGCTGAAGCTCAAACAGCAGCAGCTCCAGCTTGCGATGCGCAAGGTGCGCCATGAATGCAGCCAAGCCCGGGCGGCCGCAGACGAGGCGCAGGGGCGATTCGACCTTTACAAAGCCGTCCTCGCAGATCTCGCCGGCCTGGACGTTCGCGCACTGGCTGAGCCGGAAGAAGTAAAAACGTCACTGACCAATATCGCGGGCGTAAAACTGCCGGTCTTCGAGGAAGTGGTCTTCCCCACGGCGAAGTATAGCCTCTTCGGCACGCCGGCGTGGGTGGACAAGGCGCTGGCGGATCTGCGCGAGCTGCACCGATGCCTGGCGATGCTGAAGGTGCTTCGGCAGCAATATGACCTGCTCGATAAGGAGCTGACCAAGATTATTCAGCGGGTCAATTTGTTTGAGAAGGTCAAGATTCCGGATTCCCGAACCGCCATTCGGAAAATACGCATCCATCTGGGCGACGTTATGACAGCCGGGATTGCACGGGCCAAAATTACCAAGGCCAAGCTGGATCAAATCGAATCCGCCGCCGTTCGAGGCGACCGAACCATGCAGGAGCAGGCGGTATGATTGTTAAAATGTCCAGGGTGTTCGTAGTTTCCCGCGGCGACGACCGCGGCCGGCTGCTCGAAGTCCTGGGCGAACTGGGCGTGGTGCATCTGGAGCCGGTCGCCCCCTCCCAGGCGGTGGCCGCAGAGGATACGCTCACCGCGCTCGACCGCACCGGCCGAGCCGTTCAGATTCTCTCGGCGGTCGAACCCGGCGGTGATGCGCCGGAGATGTCCACCGAACAGGCCGTCGAACAAACCTTGCAAATCCAGCGTGAGTCGGCGGAACTGAAATCTCGCCTGGTCGCACTGCACCATCAGCTTGCACAACTCGCCATCTGGGGAGACGTGCAGCTGGAGCAGTTCGCCCGGCTTCGTGATGCCGGAGTTGAGCCTGCTTTCTTCTCCGTGCCGAAAGAAGTCGCCGCCGAATTCCAGGCCGAACTGGTCCACGTAATAGGTGTGCTGCCCGGCAAGCGGCTGCTGGTGGCTATCGTAGACCGCGATGGTTCTTTGGAGCCGCCCGCTCAGGCCCGGCCGCTCGAATTGCCGCCACGGGACCGCCCTTCGATTCGCCAAGAGGCAGCCGACATCGACGGCACACTGAAACAACACGCCGAGCGGCTTGCCGCGATGGCGAAGCTGATCCCGGCACTTGAAACTCGCCGGGCGGAGCTTCAGCGGCAGGTGAACTTCAGCATCGCCACAGGCGGCGGGCTGAGTCGGAAAGACCTGTTTGCCATTCAGGGCTGGGCGCCCACCGAGAAGCTCGACTCGCTGTCGGCCGGTCTGGCCCGGGCCGGCCTGGCTGCGGCGGTACAGGGCGGTTCGCCCGAACCGGATGAACAGCCGCCTACGCTGATTCGCTATCCGCGCTGGGCCAGGCCCATTCAGGGTCTGTTCGACATACTCGGCACGCTGCCGGGCTACAAGGAATACGACCTGTCGCCCTTCTTCATGGTTGCGCTGCCCGTCTTCGCAGCCATGCTCATCGGCGACGCCGGTTACGGGCTTATCTTCCTGCTGCTGCCGCTGCTGCTATACCGCAGGCTCGTGGCCAAGGCGGGCAAGGTCAAGATTCATCTGCTCATGGTGTTCGGAGCCGCCACGCTCATCTGGGGCGTGCTGACTGCCAATTACTTCGGCATAACTCCTGAGACCATGGCCGCCGCCGGTGGCTATATGAAAATAGCCAAAAACCAGCCCGTCCCCGACATCGACGCCATGCTGGCCGGCAGCGGCCTATACGCATCGGTCGGCAGGGTGATGGCCGCCGCAGCGCCGGTGTGGGACGCCGAGCCGGAAACCGCTCGAAACATGCTGATACGAATCAGCTTCGTCATTGGCGCGCTGCATCTGATTATCGCGCACCTGAAGAAGGCCTTCGAGCTGGCGCCGGACCTGCGTTTTGTGGCTGAACTCGGCTGGTGCGTCGTCATCGCCGCCATGCTCGTGCTGATATGGCACCTGTTTTTCATCGGCGTCGAGGTGATTCCAGCCCATCTCTGGCTGGTGCTTGCTGCGGGCCTGGCCCTGCCGATAGCCTTCGGCCACCCCAGCAGGAATCTTGCAAAGCGCATATTCGGCGGCTTTGCAGCCTCGCTGCTGCCGCTGCTGGGCACGTTCAGCGACACGATGAGCTACATTCGCCTGATGGCTGTGGGCCTGGCCAGTTATTACATCGCCTCGGCGTTCAACGGTCTCGGCGTCATGTTGGCCGATGCGATTACCTGGTACGCCGTCCTGCCTGTTCTCGTGATCGTGTTCGGTCACCTGCTGAACATAGGCCTGGCGATGATTGCAATCTTCGCACACGGTGTGCGTTTGAATATGCTGGAATTTTCGAACAACGCCGGCGTTCAATGGGCCGGCTATCCATACGAACCTTTTGCCGAACAGCAGATCAAGGAGAACTGAGACATGGAACCGTTTTTCGGTCAGTTAGGACTGGCGTTGTCGTTGGGTCTTGGCGCATTGGGCAGCGCCTTGGGTATTGCCGCCGCCGGCCGCGCCGCGGCGGGCGCATGGGCCAAAGAAGCCAAGGCCGGCAAACGCCTTAATTTTTCCTATATCATTCTTATCGGCATGCCGCTGAGCCAGACGATTTACGGCTTCATCCTGATGCTCGTCGGCCTGAGCGGGCGCGTCTACGACCCCGACACACTCGCTGCCAACGCCGGCGCGCTGCTGAGCATCGGAATCGCCGGCGGCTTGGCCGAGCTGTTCAGCGCGTGGATGCAGGGCGTAATCGGCGCAGCAGGCTGCCGGGCAATCAGCGAGGGCGAAGGCAAAGGGCTGGCCTTTATCATCATCGCGATGGGAATCGTCGAAACGGTCGGCCTGTTCGGCTTCGTGTTCCTGCTGCTGGTGATGCCGTAGCCGCACCATGCGGTTCCGCGGCGGTTACTTATCTCCGGAACGAAGGCCGGGGCGCCTGCCAGTGTCTGCGGAAAAAGTTCATCGCCACCTCCGGACGCCTCTGGTGGCCGGAGCCGGGAATCACGGCCGTCTCCACCGTGAAACCCTTGGTGCGCAGATAACGTATAGCCGCCTGGGACTGCGAGCGGATCGTGCCCGGATCGTTCTGCCCGTAGTAGACCATCACTGATACCTGGGTCGCCTCCGGCGGATACCAGCCGTCAAGATTATTCCGGCTGAAGTTGCAGTTTCTCGTCACCGCTGCGCTGAACACGCCCGGGTTCCGCAGGCCCACCCAGTAGACCGGAAACCCGCCGCCGGAAAAGCCGGTAATCATGACGTTCGCGCGGTCGATGTTGTACCGATAGCCCAGCAGACTTATCAGGCTCAGGATGTATCGCTCATTGCGGATCATGGCCGAGACCGGCCCGTTGCCCAGCAATCCGTCCGTACCGATCAGCTCCGGGCAGATTACGATGCAGCCGTTCTGCTCGGCGAGCATCTTCCACTCACGGATGTGATGCTCAGCAACGTCAAACGGCGGCGTACCGTGGCAACTCACGATCAGCGGCGCAGGGCGCTCGTGCCTGTACCCACTCGGCACATAGATGTAGTAGCCTCGCCCGGTAACCGGGTCCACCTCGCGCCGCTGCCAGGCAGGAGTATCCTGTTGCTGGGGAACGGCGCAACCGGCGAGAAACAAACCACACACGAATAAAAACGTCAAAAAAGCCCGTTTCATCTGTACCCTCGAAAAACCTCGAAAATTCTGTAATGGTCCATCGGGCAATCGCCGCCGAATACTATACCGATTTTCTATCCGTTTGCGTAGTGAGGAATATTTTAGGCCTGTGTGCCGGATCATCTCTTAAGCGGCCTTATGTGTATCGCCCTGGCCGCTTCGGTCGGCCGGGAAACTCCCAGACGCTCCCATAGCGTCGCCCCTGCACGAACCGGCCGGAGATGCTCAGATAAGTCTCCTGTTTATAGGCAATTAACAAGACCGCCGCCTGAAGATGCCGGACCGTTTTCGCAGTTTTTTTCTCTGCACTGTCGGCAAGGACAAACCTTCTGCCGATCCGCAGCGCTGCACGTCGGCAAACCGCGCCGCCTGGAAACGTTCTTAACGAAGCTCCGCCGACGCGACGGTGAAGCTTCAACACAAAACAAGGCGCCTGCGCATATTCACGTTCGGATGCACACGCACTGACGGCGAAGCCGTGCACTTTTGTACTGCGACAAACTATCGCCGATTCATTGTAACGTCGCCGTGTTCGCAGCCGTGTGTTGCGATGATCGAATCCTTGACGCGAGACGTAATGAAAAACACTGAACTTGCCGAAACAATTTGGTCGAAAAAAAAATAAAAAACTTCTAGCAACGGAATCCATAACGGGTGTACAAAATTGTTTAGTAAGCTGTTTCTTTGGATCAGGGACCTTTTGGAAAACCATGGAAGGTGGTGAGAGTAAATGGCTAAGAAGAGAAAGAAAGCTAAGAAGAAAGCGACGAGGAAAGTAAAGAAGACAGCGAAGAAGACAGCGAAGAAGAAAGCGAAGAAGAAAGCGAAGAAGAAAGCCAAGAAGAAAGCCAAAAAGAAAGCCAAGAAGAAAGCCAAGAAGAAAGCCAAAAAGAAAGCCAAAAAGAAAGCCAAAAAGAAAGCCAAAAAGAAAAAAAGACGTTAGTAGCCGCTGACAAATTTTCAGCGGTTGCCTTCGTGAGCAACAACGAAGGCGACAGTGAAACAGAAGCGGCGGGCGTCAAGCCACGGCGACACCCGCTGCTTTTTTTTGCGCGTCTTTTTGCAGACTTGTGTGATGCGCAGCGGCGTCTATAATGCCTTCCGTGCGAACGATAGCCGTCATCAATCAAAAAGGCGGGGTCGGCAAAACCACCACAGTCGCCAACCTTGGTGCTGCGGTCGCTGCCTGTAGGCGCGACACCTGCCTGGTGGACCTGGACCCGCAGTCGCACCTGACGCTGCATTTCGGCATCGAGCCGGGGCTGCCCGCCCGGAGCATGTACGACGTGCTGACCGGCAAAACGGCCTTCAGCGAGGCGGTTCAGACCGTAGCGCCGCACCTGGCGCTGGTGCCGTCGGTTATCGACCTGGCCGCCGCCGAGGTGGAACTGGTCGGCACGGTCGGACGTGAGCAAATCCTCGCAGACAAGCTCGTTGCGCAACCGCCGCCGTACGAGTTCGTCCTGATCGACTGCCCGCCGAGCCTCGGGCTGCTGACGCTCAACGCACTGGCCGCCGCGAACGAGGTGCTGATACCCCTCCAGCCGCACTTCCTGGCACTACAGGGTCTGGGCAAGCTGCTGGAAACCGTCTCACTCGTACAGCGCCGGATCAACCCCGCGCTGAGAGTCTCCGGCGTTATCTTCTGCATGTATGAATCCAACACCCGGCTGGCCGGCGAAGTGCTGGAAGACCTGAAGGCCTTCTTCGCCGCAGCCCGGAACACGCCGAGTCCGTGGTCGACTGCGCGAATCTTCCAATGCGTCATTCGCCGAAACATCAAGCTCGCCGAGTGCCCCTCGCACGGCCGAACTATCTTCGACTACGAGCCGCACTCGCACGGCGCGCAAGATTACCAGGCGCTGGCGGAAGAATTTCTCGCCGTTGCCGCCGAGCCGCCCGCTGAATCGCAGTCGGCCGAAAACATCGCACGGGAAACAGCCGCCCCGCCGATTGAACCGGCACAAGAGACATGATTCCTTCCCTGGCCATCCTCCAACGGCGCAAACACCTCGCATTGTCTATTTGTGTAATCTTGTGGGTCTTCGCGTTTATCGTCTCACACGTTCCGGCTGACCGACTGCCTAAAACGCACGTGGGCGACAAGTACCTCCACTTCGTCGGCTTTTTCGGACTGGCGATCGCTCTTCTGCTGACACTGGCGGGCTATAACGTACCGCGCCTGCGTCGCGTGGTGGTGGCGATTTGCATAACGGCAGGTTACGCGGCCTTCGACGAGGCCACGCAGGCGCTGGTCAACCGGCATGCAGCCTTCAGCGACTGGCTGGCTGACGTGTGCGGGGCCTTATTGGCGGTGATTGTGCTGGAAGTTTGCTTTTCGCTTCTTGGGAAACTTCGCCGCGGAAGTGCGCCAAATATTTGAGACAATCGACAATCGTCAATTGTCAATTTCACTGGCCCAGCCCCGTCTCGGCTACTTCGATGGCCTTCAGCAGGGCCTTTGCCTTGTTGATGGTCTCGTCGTATTCGGTTTCGGGGACCGAATCGGCGACGACGCCCCCACCGGCCTGGACGTGCACCTTCCCGCCGGCAATCACCATCGTCCGCAGTGCGATGCACGTATCCATGTTGCCTGAGAAGTCAACATAGCCGACGGCGCCGGCGTAAGGCCCGCGGCGGGT
>JAXIHJ010000046.1:0-8667 GCA_034189755.1 Planctomycetota bacterium | reverse complement strand
TCACGGCAAGAGCAAGGAGCTGCTCGACGAGCTGGTTCGCCTGAGCATGGCCCACGGCATCATGACGCCGTACACCAGTTTCCTGGCCGATGAGACGACGCGCCTTTCGGATAGTCTAGAGCTCCACAGGCAGGCAGAGATAGCAGCCAGGCCGCTGTCGAAGGTCTCCGGCGACGCCGGCCAGGTCGCCGCCAAGAATCGACAGAAGCTGAATTACGCCTACAGGGTGCCCGCAGCCCGCGGCGTGTACACCGAGTCGAAGCTTGTTGGTCATGCGGACAAACGCAGCTACGAAGCCGGCGAGGCCCAAACCGTCGCCAACGTCCGGCAGGTGGGCAATCAGGCATTGTATCGCCGCGGGCGCGTATGGGTGGCCGCCAACGCCGCCAAGCTCGACCTGGAAAAGGACGCCGGCAAGATCCGCACCATCGAGCGGTTCGGCGAGGAGTATTTCCGGCTCATCCGGGCCAACACGGTGGCGGAGAACCAGCTCCTCGCCAGCCAGCAGGCGGACGAGGAGCTTCTCATCAGGCTTCGCGGCCAGGTGTATCGCATTCGGTAGGGCGGCTGAAGATTTGACGTTGCTTTTGGGACGGACAGCCCTATCGCGTGGTTGTGATTATCCACTGGCCTTGTTTAATCTTGCGCTCCGGGATGGTCGGCGTTTTACCGGTGATGGTTTGAATGGCCCATGCGGCTGCGTGCATCAGCTCGGGACATTCCCGGTCTTTGTATAGGATAATCTTCAGTGCGTCCACCGCCTCGGCTTGGGAGAGTTTTCCGGCCAGCTTGGCCGCCTCGAAGCGGACACGCCGACTGTAGTTGCGATCGTTAAGGATATTGAGTACGCATTTTTCAAACGCCTGCCGCCTGTCCGCCCCGAGCAGTTTCGCCCCGGCCCGCAGTGACGCGAGCGTTGCGACGTTCAGCCGCAGGGTGCTTGCCCCGGTATTGGCCACCGCCAGCATAGACTCTGTCGCCTCACGCCGGTCAAGCGCGGCCAGGGCGGTGATTATCGACGCGGTTACCTCTTCGCTGTATGGCACGTAGCGAGGCGGCATCGACAGCTTGCCTATAAGGTACTTCGGCCCGGTGGCGACGCAGACGTCCAGCACCTTTTTCAGACCTTCGGCGGCGGCGGGATCGCCTATCCTGCCCAGCGCCTCGGACAGCTCCACCAGCTCCGGCGAGTCGATTGGATGCGTCGTCAACACTAACAGGAGCTGTTCGTACCCGGCCTTGCTCTTTAGCTCTGCCAGCAGCCGGCAGCAGGCGCCGATGTTCCGCTCGATCAATGCTGCGGCCCGTCGGCGGCGCTCAATCGCAGCGGCGTGGATGTCTTTTCCGTCCGGCTCTTTTAGATAGGCGTCGATCTCGGCCCGGAGTTTGCTCAGCCGCTTCGCCGGTTGGGCGATGGCACCGCCGGCCAGAGCGGCGACGGCGGGGGTGCCGATGAGGCTAAGGCTTTGCCGGGCTGCGATGTGCGACTGATTATCCCGGTTCGACAGCATCAGCTCGAACAGCCGCTCGACGCAATCGGTGCATCGGCTTCGGCCGGCTGCGGCGGTCGCGGCGAGGCGAACCAGTGCCGACTCGTCGTCGAGAAACGGTCGTATGCGGTCGGCCCGGCCTGCTTGTTCGAATGCGTACAAAACGCCGCGACGGACCAGCGGGCTGGGATCGTCTCGGTACTGCATCAGCAGCGGCCTGGCCGATTCGAACGCGAACCTGCCCATCGCCTCAAGTGCCGCGCCGCGGACGGCAGGCGCAGCCGAACTCGCAAGCCGCCTCAGGTCGGCTAAAAGCGGCACCGGCCTTTCCAGGAGCACGGCGTTCTCAACAGCGTAAAGGCGCACGGCCGGATTTTCGTGGCCCAGCAGCTTTTTTAACTGCTTAGCCGTTGCAGGCACACGAAGCTGCGTGAGTGTTTGCAGCGCCACCGCCTGGATCGTGGCGTCCCGGCGGTCAAGCAGCCGGCTGATATGGCCTGCGGCATCGATGAACTTTTTGCTCCGAACGCTTCGAAGCGCGGCGAAGACCACGCGGCGGTCCGCGTCGGCCAGGGCCTGGATAATGATGTCGCCGGTATGGGCGGGATCGAACTCTGCCGCCGCACAGGCCGCCGCGGCGCGAACCTTGGCATGACCGTCTTGCAGACCTCGCCGCAGGTGCTCAATAGCCAAGACGTTGTGCGTCTGGCCGAGGTCGCGCACGGCCCGCTCTCGGACGGATACATCCTGCCCGGCCAGCAGGTCCGCCAGCAATTCCACGTTGCGCGTGCCGCCGTAGGTCCGGACCTCGATTACGTCTGCCGCCACGAACGGCTCGGCCAGCGGTGCCGGCGGCCCGGCGAACGACTGCGCAGCGATTGCCACGGCCGAGACTATCGCCAACACGCCAAGCGGTTGAAATTTCACGTTATACTCCTAATCGGCTGCACGAAGCCGGACTACCCTCGCGACCGTTACCAGGAACATCACGACGGTCGTCACGGCCATAATCTTCAGGTGCGCCGCCAACAGGGCGAGCTTTTGCATGGCGCTGTTGCCTGCGGCGTCCATGGCTGCGGCGATGGGATTCAGCACGAAGATGGCCCGGATAAAACGCCGGGAGAACATGTCTTTGTCCAGCAGCACCAGCAGTGTCGCCAGTCCGAGCGAGGCAACCAGGCCGTACGTCCAGGCCGTGGCGGTGGAGGTTTGTTTAAAGAGGCTCGAAAAGAACATTCCCGCCGTAGAGACGAACAGGATTGTCATGCCGACGACGTACAGAATGCGCACGACGTTTGGCAGAAGTTTAAGGTCGAAGTAAAGCAGGATAAAAAGCGCCGGCGCCGTAGCCGCCGCAAGCAGCAGGGCCGGAATGACGGAGGCCTGGAATTTTCCGCTTACGATCCGCCAGCTTGGCAGACGCGTTACACGAATGAGTTCCCAAACTCCGCTCTCCAGGTCGGAGCATATTGTTCCGCTGGCGGCGGCCGGGCCGATTACGAGAATCAGCGCGACCATCAACACGGCGACCGCGACAGCCATCAGCGAGATCATGCTGCCTGACTCGGCGACAAGCGCCTGAATGCTCAGGCTCACCAGGAACATCAACAGCACCGAGACAATCAGGCACGTTCCGACCGAGCGCATCAGCCACTGCGCCTGCAACATCGGGCGTGTTCGGAATTCCTTGATAAGAATCGGGTTCTGCCACCAGCGGATCATCCGCTTTCGTTTTCGCGGGTCGATGAGGAACAGGAATGTTCTGGCGGATATTTGTCCGCGTTCGACGACCTTGAGCTTCTCCCGCGGACGCGGCGGTGCGACGGGTCGGTGCAGCTTGTACAGAACGACCGCCGCTGCAATCGTGATAACGCCCAGGCTCATCGGAATATAGAGTTGCCAGAACGGAGGCATACCCTGTGCGCCGACGGTGTAGGTGCTTTTGGGCCACAGCAGCGAGAGCATTGCCTCCAGCGGGCTTAGCGACGCGATGACGTGGAAGGTGCTTTGCCAGGCCGCCCCGCCCCTGGCCAGCAGGTTCCGGCTGATCGGCCAGGCCGGAACCGCCACGGCGAAGCACAAAAATACCAGCACCGCGTAGGTAACGATGATGGCTCGATAGCTGCGATGCATAAAAGTGCCGACCAACAGCCCGATCATCCCAAGATACACCGCCGTCAGCAGCAGCAACCCGAGTGCGCCCAGCACGTCCAGGCCTCTGACGCCGCCCAGCAGAAAAGGCATTGCAAGCGCAGCCGTGCCGCTGAGCACCAGCAGCATCAGCAAACCGAGCGATCCGACCATCTTGCCGAGGGCGATCTCCCACGGGCGCATCGATGTGGCGAAAAGGCTTTCCAGCGTGTTGTGCTCCTTCTCGGAGGTCAGCGCCGCAGCAGTGAAGGCCGGCGCGAACAGCACGACCAGCAGCAGTTGGCCGATTGACAGCACGCTGAGGATTCGCCTGCCCTGTTGGCCGGCAATATCCTGTAGGCCGCCGGCAGGCCAAAGCAGCCAGATAAGCCCCAGCGCCACCAGCAGGAACAGCCCCTGCATGGCGACCGCCTTGCGCGTTCGCAGGCCCATGAGCAGTTCTTTGCGAATGATTGGGTTTTGTATCATCCGGCGTGGCCTTGTTCCGTGGATTGGTTTTCGTCCAGGGGCACTTCGGAACTGATATCGCTGACGGCCATGTAGGCGTCCTCCAGGCTCAGCGGCACCTCGCGGAGCGTAACCATCTTTACGCCGCCGCCGGAGATTTTGGCCGCCAGCTCCGACATCGACTTATCGTCGCCGCTGAATCTGAACCGCAGCAGGCCGTTCTGGATGTCGGAGTCGTCGACTTCGCTGACGCGCTTGATATTGGCGAGCAGGTTGGCGGCAGCGGCCAGGCCGGCTATCGCCTTCAGCTCCATCAGGCGGTCGCGCTGGATGTCGGCCAGCACCTTGTTTATCGGCCCGAACGCCCGCAGGTGCCCGGAGTGCAGGATGCCGACCGAATCGCAGATGGCCGCCAGTTCGGGCAGGATGTGCGAACTGACCATCAGCGTCTTGCCGCCGTCGGCCAGCCGCCGCAGCAGGCGCCGCATGTGTACGCGCGCACGCGGGTCCAGCCCGTTGGCAGGCTCGTCCAGCAGCAGCACCTGCGGGTCGTGCATCAGCGTTCGCGCGACGCCTATACGCTGCTTCATGCCGTGCGACAGAGTGTCCACGAAGCGGTCGCGCATGTACTGTGAATCGGTAACGTCCAAAACGTAGTCGATGCGGTCGCGCCGCCTGGTGCGTGGAATTTTGAAGGCGGCGCCGAAGAAATCCAGATACTCCCATACCCGCATCTGATCATACACGCCGAAGCTGTCGGGCAGGTAGCCGATCAGGGCCTTGATGCGGTCGCGCCCGCCGGCTACGTCTACGCCGGCGATGCTCGCCCGGCCGCTGGTGGCCTTCATCAGGCCCGCCAGAATGCGGATAGTGGTCGTCTTGCCTGCACCGTTGTGCCCGATGTAGCCGAAGATGTGGCCTCGAGGAATTTCCAGGTCCAGGCCCTCCAGGGCCGTAATCTCCTGGTAAACCTTCGTCAGGCCCCGGCATTGCACCATGATCTCTTGCGTCACTGGCTGACTCCTTCCAAAGCCACGTCTACGCTCTCGAACGTCCACTCGGCGGCATTCCGGATGGGCGACGACGATTCCAACTGCCGGCCGATTCGTTGAACCCGGAGAGAAAATACGAACTCGCCGCCAGTGTTGACGAAACGGTCGGCGTCCGGGACGTCCACCGTCATGATGCCGGCCGGGTTTTCGAACTGTCCCAGTTCGACGGTACGCTCGCCGGCTGACTTGTAGTTCATCACTCCACCGACGATGAGGCGATAGTTGCCCGCGCGGATATGAACGTCCAGATGCGCCGATGCGTCTTTCAGGCGCCCGGTGGCCTCCGGCGGCCGGGCCAGGACAATCAGCTCGGTGCCGCGAACGGTCTGGTGAAACATCTGGCGCGTCGGGTTCCAGACGATGGGGCCCCTGTGGTGGAATTTGAGGTTTACGAAGCCGGCGGGGATGGAAACCTTACTGCCGGCCTGCACGCGCGAAAGACACAGCGGCCAGAGAACCACGCACCAGCCCTGGCGATCGATTTGCCTGTCCGGCAAGGTCTTCAGCGGGCTGCTGCGCATGTAGCCGAGAATCACCGGCCTGCGAACGACCCGCCTGCTGACGGAGGGTTTGCCCAGCAGGGCCTGGACCAGCGAGTTTTGCAGTGTGTCCTGCTGTGAGCGAATCAGCGAACCGGTGAACTCACCTGTGCCAAGCAAATCGTCCCGGCTGAGGGAGACCTTCGTCGCCTCTTCGGCGGACAGGTCGCCCAGCCGGTAGCTTTTTCCGTTGGCGTATATCACCGCGTCGGTCAATTGCGAGCCGAGGCGGTTTGTCAGCGTTCCGGCCAGCCCCGCCTGGTCGAACGTCAACTCGCAGACCAGGCCGCCGGTCGGCTCGACGGCGTCGACGTAGAACGTTTGTGAGGAGTTGGTGAACACCTCCCGGCCCGGCAGCGACAGCACTCCATCGTCGCCGGTTTCGACTGTCGCCAAGTTGGCCAGTCCCTCGTCGCTGCCCAGGGCCTCGATGATCCCACGGCGACTGTCAGCCGAGAACGTTACTACGCGACTGGTCGAGCCGCTGTAATACATGGAGAACTGCTGCACCCTGGCTGATGAGTCGTCAAGCCCGGCCATGAGTCCGATAGTGCTGAGTCGCTCGTGGTCGGTTTGGCTGAGGCTGTAAGCGTATAATGCCAGGGCGGTTAGCATAGCCGCGGGAATCAGCACAAGCCAGACAATCTCACCGCGGCGTCGCAGGCGGCCAACGAGTCCGGCGGCGACGGCGACGACAGTGAGAACGGCCAATATGGTTACCGGTCCGGCCCGGCCTGAGCCGCGCCGACCGGCGATGCTGTTAAGCACTGCCGCCGCGGCCGGAAAGTTATCAGGCTCGACGGGCGAACTGAACCTCATGACTCTATCAATCTCGCGAAAGACGCCGTGCAGTGACTTGTCCCGGACCGCACCGAGCGGCACAGCCAGCGTCAGCACCCAGCCGTGCCCGAGCCGGTGCCGTGTCAGCAGCGGCAGACCGTTGGCGCGATAAAGCACCTCCGCGCCGGTCGGCAGCAATTGGACCATCGGCAGCGGCCATTCCAGCTCCACCGGCGCAATCGGCGTGGCGTTCGGCTTGGTGGCGCTAAGGCGCGTAACGTAATGCACGTCGATGACCGACACGCCGGCTGCGTCGGCCAGCTCGCCGCGAAACATCTCAGGCGCAACGGAGCTTGCGGTAATCAGCATTGTCCCGCCTCGGCGGACCCAGTCCCCAATAGCCTCCGTCTGCGATTGGCCCAGCGAGGTCGGCTTCAACCCGCCGAGTATCAATACATCCACAATGCCGTAGCCGTACCAGCGGTCCGGCAGAAAACCAATCGGTGTTCTCAGCAGCCGAACGTCGCCCAGGTCACGGTCGGGCAGTTTCTTGAGATAGCTGGAGGTATCGTGTGGCTCGTCGACATCGGCAATGGTGGCAAGCTGCGTTGATGGGTCGGTGAGTTTTGAGACATAGGTATAATCCCTGCCAAGCAGCTCGCCGGTCCGTGGGTCGGTGAGAGTGAAAGCTTCCTCGGCCTTGGCCGTTTCGGGGTTCCGGCCCCTTATTTTGGTGAGCCGGTCAGGCCGGATCGTCAACAGCGAGTCTCGGATACAGTTGGCGGGCACCGACCAGACCCGGCAATAGCGTGTCATTTGGCCGCCGGAGCCGGGGGCAAGATAGTTAACCTTTACAAGCCGCCTGGAATCCGTGTTGTTGCACACTTGAACGAGACGCTGGCCCCAGATGCCCTCACGGACGATGGTGCCGAAAGGCTCATTGCCGAGGCGGGCGGCCAAGTCGTCCGCGCCGTGGCAAAGCTGTGCAGCCGCCAGCAGAACAGCCACCAGAAACAAGCGAAAACCAGTTGAAGGTCTCATCATCGTTTATCTGCCAAGATTGCCGGGATGGACAAATGACAAATTTCCCCAGTATAATGCCGCGCAGCCGGTTTGCAAGGATGTGAGCGTTCGATGACCTTGCCGCCGAGCTGTGATGACGCATTGAAGGATCGGTTAGGGGAGAATCGGATGCATACGTGGAAAATGCTTGTCGGTGTGATGTTGCTGGCGTGTGTTTGTCCGGCGGCCGTTGAGCTTACGGAAGACCCTCCCGTCGTCAAGCCGCCCCGGCCCGGCAACATCGCCGGCACAATCAAACCCGCCGGAAAGGTCGCATCGCTGAAAGCCGTCTCGCGTTCGACCGGCAAGCTGTACAGTCCCGAAAAGTTCAACAAGCGAAGCGGTGAATTTCTCTTCAAGAATCTCCACGGCGACGCGACCTACGACATCTGCATCCGGACAACCGACGGCCGGGAGATTGAAGGAATCGATCTGAGCTGGGCCGACAGCCGGCTGCTTCGACTGGCCGCCGAACGACGCAAACAGTTGAAGCTGCCGCCGGAGCGCACGCACAACTTCAGCGGCAACGACGTCAAAGAGCTGATGAGCTATGTCCAAAATCTGAAGGACTTCTGCGACATTCGCCGGGCGCTGTACATTCAAGGCCACGGCCGGCGGGCGATCATGCTGGTCGAGCTGATGCGTACGCGCGAGTTTCATAATTCAGGCCAGACCGTCATCTGGCGAATCGAGCTGTGGTATTTTGAAAATCAGTTCGGCGGCTGGGAGCGAGCAGCCGGGCAGGACCGCCTACTGCGTCGCGAGCGCATCTTCCCGGAGGTCTGGCGGCGGATACACGTGGAATATTTTCCGGCACTTAGCGTTTTTATCGACGCCGGCGGGCACGCCGGGCCTGCTACATTTGTCATTCCGGAAAGCCCTGACCCTTCCCGCGGCCGCATCGCAGGCACCAGGCCCGCCCAGGATACGGCGCCGCACGTCCTGGGTTTGGATGTGAAACTCCCGCCGTCTGATGCACCAACAGGGAAAAATCGCTCAAAACCTTAGGTTTTTTGGATTATTCTTTGCTCTGTTGAAACCACCTTTTTCTATGGGTAGATTGATCGCATGAGCACGGAAGCGAAGGGCCGAACGTTGTTCGCGATGGATCGCGACGGGGACGAATCGACGGTGGCACAGGTTGCG
>JAXIHJ010000045.1:0-38070 GCA_034189755.1 Planctomycetota bacterium | reverse complement strand
TGAGACCGGCTGACCAGGTCAGGAGTCTAAAATGGCGACAAAAGATTATCACGGATGGGTCAAGGATCGGATCAAGAGGGCTGCGGCTATCGCCAAGGCCGGCGGATTCGAGCAGGCTCTGGCATCCGGCGCGCTGCCTAAACGCGCGGACATTACACTTTCGGAGGCCGTCGTGCTGGGCCTGATTCGTCAGGACGTGCGTCTGTTCGTGGGCGTTTTCGGCCACGGCTCGACGGAGATAGCCGAGGTGCTCCGCGTTTATGAAGATGCGGGCCTGGTTCGCACCTGCGGCGTTCGCAGCGAGGTCGAGGCTGCACACGCCGCCACCGCACTCAGGTGGGTTACCGGCGAGAAGGCGGCCGTATTTACGTCCATTGGACCGGGCGCCTTGCACGCGCTGGCCGGCTCACTGGTAAGCGCCTCCGACGGTGTGGGCGTCTGGCATCTCTACGGCGACGAGACGACGCAGGACGAAGGCCCGAACATGCAGCAGATCCCCAAGCAGGAGCAGGGGCTGTTTCTGAACATGGTGCAGACGATGGGCCGGGCCTATTGCCTGCACACGCCGGAGTCGATAACCGTCGCGCTGCGGCGCGGGCTGAACACGGTGGACCATCCGTACCGGCAGGGACCTTTTTACCTGCTGATGCCGATGAACACGCGGTGCAGCCTGATCCGCCGGTTCAACCTTGACGAGCTTCCGGTCGGCCCGCCGCCGGCCCTCAACGCCGCCTGCGACGAAGCCGTCGCCGAGGCGGTCGAGGTTCTGGCCGGGGCGTCACGGGTGGTTGTTAAGGTCGGCGGTGGCGCCAGGTGCGGCGGCAAGGGGCTGCCGGAATTGCAGGAACTGCTGGAACTAATCGACGGCGTAGCGGTAACCAGCCCGCTGATTTCGGGGATTATTCCCAGCGGCCATCCACGCGACATGACCGTCGGCGGCTCGAAGGGAAGCCTCTGCGGCAATTATGCGATGGACCAGGCCGACCTGCTGGTCGCTATCGGCACGCGATTTGTCGGCCAGAGCGATTGCAGCCGGACCGGTTATCCGAATGTCCGCCACGTAGTCAACATCAATGCCGACATCGAGGCGGCCATGCACTACAACAAGACCACTGCGCTTGTCGGCGACGTCTCGGCCACGCTGAAAAAGCTCATCGCCGAGCTCAAGAGCCGCAAGATTGACAAGTCCGGCTCTGAGACCGAGTGGTTCAAGAGCTGCGCCGAGAAGAAGAATCAGTGGGAGGCGTTCAAGGCCGAGCGGTACAAGACGCCGTGCCTTCACGACGAAGCGTGGGGCCGGGATGTGCTGACGCAGCCGGCTGCAATCAAGGCGGCCGTCGATTGGGCCAGGGAAAACGACGCCGTAACGTTCTTCGACGCCGGCGACGTTCAGGCCAACGGGTTTCAGACTGTCTCCGACGACCGGCTCGGCCGAACGTTTACCGATACCGGCGCCAGTTACATGGGCTTTGCCGTCTCGGCGCTGCTGGCGACGGGGCTGGCCTCGCCTGACAAAAAGTTCTACGGCCTGGCGTTCAGCGGCGACGGATCGTTCACGATGAATCCCCAGATTCTCATCGACGGCGTCGAGCACGGCGCGCGGGGATGCATATTGCTCTTTGACAACAGAAGGATGGCCGCCATTTCAGGCCTGCAATTCGCCCAGTGTGAAAACGACTATGCCACCAACGACGGCGTCGAGGTGGACTACGTGGCGTGGGCGGCCTCGATTAAGGGCGTGGCGGCCTTCCACGGCGGCTACAGCACCGACCAGTTGCTTCAGGCCCTGGCCGAGGCCCGCCGGCATGATGGGATTTCACTGATTCACGTGCCGGTCTACTTCGGGCCGGACGAGCTTGGCGGTATGGGTGTCTTCGGCCGGTGGAACGTCGGCAACTGGTGCGAAGACGTTCAGGCGATGCGCCATGACATAGGACTTTAACCGTGGCCGTCTTTACGAAAAAACTGAAAATCGCGTCGAAGGCGGAGACGCAGATTCTCGATATCAGCGATGCGGTAAATGAATGCATCACCGCTTCGGGCCTGAGCGACGGCATCGTATCGGTGCACGCGTATCGGTCAACGTGTGCGATCGGAACCGTAGAATACGAGCCGGGCCTGATAAAGGATCTGCACGAGCTGTTCGAAAAACTCCTGCCTCGAAAGGCTTACTATCACCACGAGGAAACATGGCACGACGGCAACGGCTTTTCGCACGTTCGCTCGTCGCTGTTCGGAACGAGCCAGAGCTTCAATCTGATCGGCGGCGAGCTTTACGTCTATCCCTGGCAGCAGATTATCCTGCTGGACTTCGCGCCGCAGGGAGACAAGAAGGAAATATCCGTCGTAATTGTCGGCGAGTAACTTTTTAGAAGTCAGAGGTCAGCTTGCCCGCCGTAGCCTTGGCGAAGGCGGGAGGTCAGGAATCAGAAATCAGGAATCAGAAATCAGAAAGAGGATAAAGGGATCATGGCTATTGAAACTCTTAAAAACTATGTAAACGGCAAGTGGACGACCCCTGAGAACGACGGTTACCTCGATATCGAGAATCCGAGCACCTGCGAGATTCTGGCCAGGCTGCCGCTTTCGACGGCCGGGGAGGCCAATGGTGCGATCGCTGCCGCCGCCGAGGCGTTTGTGCAGTGGGGCCGGACGCCCGTCGCCAGGCGTGTTCAGCCGCTCTACAAGCTCGCCGAACTGCTCCGCGCAAACGAAGAGCAGGTTTCCCGCACTCTTGTTGCGGAGATGGGCAAGTCTCTGCCGGACGCCCGCGCCGAGATGAAGCGCGTCTTCGAGAACATCGAGGTCGCCTGCGGCATGCCCGTTCTTCAGCAGGGCGATAAGCTCATCGGCAGCTCCTTCGGAATCGACGGCGAGGTTCTTCGCCTGCCGATAGGCGTCTTCGCCATGATCGCCCCGTTCAATTTTCCGGCGATGGTACCATTCTGGTTCCTTCCCTACGCCCTTGCTACGGGCAACACGTACGTGGTCAAGGCCTCCAGCCAGGTGCCCATGACGATGCAGCTCATCACGGAATACATTCACCAGTCCGGCCTGCCGGCAGGCGTCTTTAACCTGGTCAACGGCAGCAGGGCGGTTTCCAACGCCTTCCTGGACTCGCCGGTCGTCAAGGGTGTCTCGGTGGTCGGCTCGACGACCGTTTGCAAGCTCGTCGCCGAACGCTGCGCCGCGACCAACAAGCGGTTCCAGGCGATGGGTGCGGCCAAGAACCACCTGGTAGCCATGCCGGACGCCAAGATCGACGAGGTGATTCGCAACATGGTTACCTCCTGCTACGGCTGTGCCGGGCAGCGGTGCATGGCCTCCTCGGCCATCGTCGGCGTGGGCGACCAGACGTACGAAACCATCTGCCGGAAGTTCGTCGAGGCCTCAAAGCAGGTCATCGTAGCCGACCCGCTGGATCCGAAAGTCGCCGACGAATCGATGGTGATGGGGCCGGTCATATCCGCCAAGGCCAAGAAGTTCATCCTGGAGATGATCGAAACCGGCGTCGCCGAAGGCGCGACGCTGGCACTCGACGGGCGGGACATTAAGGTCGAAGGCTGCGAAAAGGGCCACTTTATAGGTCCGACCGTCTTTACCGACGTCAAGCCCGGCATGGAGATTCAGAAGACCGAAATCTTCGGGCCTGTCGTTGTCATCATGAAGGCCGATTCGCTGGACGAGGCCATCAAGATTATCAACGATCACCAGTACGGCAACGGCGGGTCCATCTACACGCAGAACGGCTATTACGCCCGCAAGTTCAAGATCGAGGCCGAGTGCGGGATGATCGGCATCAACATCGGCATCCCCGCGCCGGTGGCGTACCTGCCGTTCGGCGGTATGAAGCAGTCTCAGTTCGCCGACATCAAGGCCCAGGGTAAGGCCATCATCAATTTCTTCACGGAGCAGAAGAGTATTACCGAACGGTACTGGCCGGAGGAGTAGTACGTCCGGGCGGTGCCTCAGATTAGTCTAAGGCTACGCAGAGGTGAGCAAACGTGGTTGATACAAAAATCATAGAGTCGTTGCAGCAGCGTGCCGGGCGGATTCGCCGGCTGATACTGAACACGGTGCACCGTGCCGGCTGCGGGCATACCGGCGGGTCGCTGTCGGCCGTGGAAATTCTGACCGTTCTGTACTTTCACGTGATGAACATCGACCCGGCCGATCCGAAAAAGGCCGACCGCGACCGTTACGTGCAGTCCAAGGGCCACGCCACGCCGGCGTATTATGCGGCCCTGGCTGAACGCGGGTTTTTCCCCGTCGAGGAGCTGGAGACGTTCGACGAAGTCGGCAGCATTCTACAGGGCCATCCGTGCATGAAGCGGGTGCCGGGCGTCGATTTTTCGACCGGCTCGCTGGGCCAGGGGCTGAGCGGCGCCATCGGCATGAGCCTGGCGAGGGACCGCCTGAAGCTGTCGTTCAACGTCTACTGCCTGCTGGGCGACGGCGAATGCCAGGAGGGGCAGGTATGGGAAGCGGCCATGTACGCAGGCGTTCACAAGGTGTCGAAACTCGTAGCCGTCGTGGACTATAACAAGGTCCAGCTTGCCGAGACCGTTGAGCATACGCTCGGCCTTGAACCGTTTGCCGATAAATGGCGGGCGTTCGGCTGGCAAGTGGCCGAGTGCGACGGGCACGACGTCGCCGCGCTGGTCGAGACGCTCGAGCGGGCCACCCGCGACGCGTCGGCCGGGCCGATCGTGGTCCTGGCGCATACGACCAAGGGAAAGGGTGTATCCTTCATGGAGAATCAGTACGCATGGCACGGCAAGGCGCCGGACGATAAGCAATTCGCCCAGGCCGTCGCGGAACTGGAGGCTGATTAAATGAACATTGGTCAAATGATTGCGCCTCGCCTGGCCTACGGCGAGGCCCTTGCGGAACTGGTGGTTCAGGACGACCGCGTGGTTGTGCTCGACGCCGACGTGGCTACCAGCACGCAGACGGCAAAGGTGCGCAAGGTGCGGCCCGAAAGCTTCTACGAAATCGGCATAGCCGAGCAGAACATGATGTGCATCGCCGCGGGCATGAGCACGCTTGGGCTGATTCCTTACGCCTGCACGTTCGCGGTCTTCGCATCGAAGCGGGCCTGCGACCAGGTGAGCATATCGATTGCCTATCCTCGCCTGAACGTCAAGGTAAGCGGCGCCTACGGCGGCATACCGACGGGCAAGGCCGGCGCCACGCACCAGGCCATCGAGGATATCGCCATCATGCGGGCCATGCCCAACATGACGATTCTCGTCCCGGCCGATGCGACGGAGACCAAACAGGCCGTACTCGCGGCCCATAAACTTGACGGGCCTGTGTACATCCGGACCATCCGCTGCCCCGTGCCTGTGCTGTTCGACGAGAAGCACAAGTTTGAAATAGGCAAGGCGGTTACGATTCGTCAAGGGCAGGACGTTACGATTATCTCCACCGGCCTGATGACCGCCAAGGCCCAACAGGCCGGCGAGCTGCTGGCCGGCGAAGGCATACAGGCACGCGTCCTGCACGTCCACACGATCAAGCCGCTGGACGAGCAGGCCATACTCTCCGCAGCCTCGGAAACCGCGGGCATCGTTACCGCCGAAAATCACAACGTCATCGGCGGGCTGGGTTCGGCAGTGGCTGAACTTTTGTGCGAACGGCATCCGGCCCGCGTGAAACGCATCGGGCTGCCGGACTGCTTCGGTGAGTCCGGCGACAACGAGAAGATATTCACGAAACTGAAGATGAACACCGAAGACATCGTCGCCGCTGCAAAGCGGATGCTTCAGTAGAAAGACTCCGGCGCAACACGGCGCCGGAAAAGGAGACAAAAATGAAACTGGCCATAGCCTCGGAAGTATGTTCGTTCGACCTTATGCAGATCGTCAAGCAACACCTTGCAGAGCAGGGCCATGAGATTAACGACGTCGGCATGCAGGACAGGGAGCATCCCGACAAGTTCTATCTCATCGCGCCGCGCGTGGCCAAGGAGGTTACCTCCGGCAACGCCGAGCGGGGGCTTCTCATGTGCGGTACGGGCATGGGCGTTTGCCTTGTCGCCAACAAGCACAAGGGCATATACGCCGGCGTGGCGGAATCGGTTACGACGGCGAGGCTGCATTACGTCATCAACCGCGCCAATGTGCTTTGCATGGGCGCGTGGGTGGTCGGGCCTAAGGTGGCCTGCGACATGGTGGACGCGTACCTCTCGGCCGAGATAGGCCAGGGCTTCAACGAAGAGCGACGCAGGGTCCAGGCCGAGGGATACGAGCGGATCGTCGAGATGGAAAACGAGAACTTCAAGTAGGCCGTTCGCAGGGCGAAAGTAATTGACATCCACCGAAAGTCCCTTAGCATGACCCCCGCCGCCTGCAACGCGGACAAAAGGAAGGTTCGGAATACGCTATGAAATCAAAGACAACGTGGAAACTTGGGTTTAACGCCTTCTGGTGGGACGGCCTGGACCGTGAGCCTGTCCTGGATGGGTGTATCGGCTCTTTGGTTGATATGGGCTATCAGGCGGTGGAGTTCAAGGTGGATTCGTTCGGCTCACAGCTTAACCGCGACGCCATTGTCCGTGCGGCGCAAAAGGCCGAGGCCGCCAAGCTGGCGGTCAGCAATCTGGTCATACTGCGGTCGTTGAGCCAGGCCGAGGGCCGGCAGCAGGCCGTCGAGGACGTCAGCGAGGCGATCCGCATCTGTGCCGCAGCGGGAATCGGCGCGTTGAACATAGTAAGCGGGGCCGCGGCGCAGGTTCCGGCCTATCCGCCGGAATCCTGGTGGCGCAGTTCCACCCGGCCGGACCCGGCTGCGTGGGAAATGCTGACGCAGTCCGTCCATGAGCTGGTTAAGGTAGCCGAGGCCGAGGGCGTGGACTTGGCGCTGGAGGCCTGTGGTGGAAGTCTCGTCTGCGACTTCGGCACGACGCTGGAGCTGCTGGCCCGCTGCGACCATCCCCGCATGAAGCTGACGTTCGACCCGTCGCATTACATTTTGGCCGGGCAGGACGTCGGCGTGGCGATTCGCCGGCTTGGGCCGCGAATACGCCACGTGCACCTGAAAGACGCCGTAGGCCGACGCGGCGCGATTGGAGAGGATTTCCTCTTCCCGCTGCTGGGCCAGGGCGCCACGGACTGGCCGGTATTCTTCCAGGCGCTGCGGGACGTATCATACACCGGCGTTTTGAGCGTGGAGTTTGAATCCTTCCGGCTGATGGAAGAGATTTGGCAGCGTGACGCTGTCCAGGCGGCCCGCCTGTCCAAACAGGCCGCGGACAGGTTGATTGAACTTTATGGACAAGGAGTGCGGTAAGTTGGGTGATTCAACGAAAAATGTTCGGGTCGGCATAATCGGCCTCGGCATGGCCGGCAGCAACCATCTGAACGAGTTCGCAGCCTGCCAAAACGCGACTGTGGTTTGCGCCGCCGACCCAAGCCCGGCGGCCAGGCAGAGGGTGGAAAAAGAGCACAAGGACGTGGTCTGCGTGGACGATTACCACCGCCTGCTCGAAAGGGACGACGTAGACCTGGTGGCGGTTATCACGCCGCACAAGTTCCATCTGCCCGTTGCAATCGACGCCTTCCGGGCCGGCAAAAACGTCTTCTGCGAGAAGCCGCTTGCGATGAACGTCGCCGAATGCGACGAGATGATTGCCGCCGCCGACAGTGCAGGCCGACGACTGCTCGTCGTGCAGAACCAGCGGGCCAATCCGCCGTTTCACCGATTGAAGAGAATCCTGGCCGAAAACGACCTCGGCGAGCCGATCGGCGGTGTGGTGGCGTACCTCGGCTACGAGATCAAGCGGCTGCGGGACGAGAGCAATTGGAAAGGCACTTATGACCTGGCCGGAGGCGGCGTGCTTCTGGACGGCGGCTGCCATATAATTGATTTGTGCAACTGGTACTACGGCCGGCCTGTGAGTGTGCTGGCTAACTGCCGCACGCCCAGGCAGTGGAGCGAGAAAAAGGCCGAGACGACCAGTTCCATTCTGATTACCTACGAAAGCGGCGCGACCGCACAGGTCTTCGCCAGCTTCGAGACCCGCATACCGGGCAGCTTCGCCGAGCCGACGCTCGAAGTGTCGGCGAACCTGTATTTCCAGAACGGCACCGCCCACGTCAGGAGCGGCTATTACGGCCCGGCAGGAGCGGATCAGTCCCTCTGGTATATCTGCGGCAGCGACGAAAAACACGTCGTCGAGCCGACGCAGGAGGATAAGTTGAATTACCAGCAGCACATGCTGGACTGTCTCCTGAACGGCACGGAGCCTATTGTTACGCCCGCCGAGGCGCGAATGGCCGTGGCCGTGGCGGAGGCGGCCTACGCCTCTGCCCGCGACGGCAAGGCCGTCGACGTGCCGTAACAGAAGCCTCAACATTGATTTACACTACAGCCCACGGAAAACCTTCCGTGGGCTGTTTTTAAGGCCGATTGCCGAAATTCCGTCGGCCAAGGGCAAAAAAACTCACCTCCACTTAAAGTTCGACCCCCCGATGCCGATGAAAACTAACGTCAAGAAGGTTTTATGTCTCTCCACACTCTACCAAAAGGAGAACGACGATGGAGGAGAAAAGACAAGGCTTTACGCTGGTTGAGCTTGCGGTGGTTGTGGTGATCGTCGGCGTACTGGCGGCGTTCGCCGTGCCGAGATTCCTGGCCGCCGTGGAGCGTTCGAAAGCGGCAGAGGCGTTTAACTACCTCTCATCCATCCAGGCAGCCCAGGAGCGGTATCACGCCTGCCAGGGCACCTACGCCGACGACCTGGAAAAGCTGGACATCAAGATGGCCGCTCCGAAGTATTTCGCCACCGGCACAATTACCGCCGGCAACACCATCGACCTGCAAAACTCATGGACAATAACACTGACCCGCGCTGGCGCATCCGCCGGATATGGGGAGTACACGGTAACCTTCAACGAAGAAGGCTACGATGCCGAGAACAGCACGATTGCCGACCACTCGGACATCAACCCGATGCAGATATAGCCCGACTTTTTAACCCTGGAGTGGGTTCTAAGCCGGCGCCGCGCCGCGACGAGCGGATTCGAACAGGCTGCGAACGCGGTTGCGGTATTCGTTCCAGCCGCACAGCAGAGACTCGCCGTGGCCGGCGGCGGGAACCAGCCACAACGTCGTAGGCTTACCGGCCGCCTTGTATATCTGCTGTCTGTCCTGCGGCGATATGGTGGTGTCGTCCAGGCCGTGGACCAGCATCACCGGCCGGGGACTGATGCGGGCAATGTTGTGCCTTGTGCCCGCCTCAAAGAAATTGCAGCCCAGTTCCGCCGAGGCCAGCAGCAGCGTGGCATTGTGAAAGTAGCCTCCGACCGGACGGGGAAGCACTGAAGCAATCTTCCGCAATACCGACCCGTGTTCCGCAAAAGCGCTGTCCAGCACTACGGCCTTGATTCGATTGTCCATCGCGGCTGCGGCTGTAACCGCGCCGGCGCCGTGAGAAATCCCGAATCCGAATACGTATCGGCTTGTTTCGGGCCTGGCCTGCTTGAGGTATCGCAGGGCGCCCAGCACGTCGCGCGCCCCGAGAACGCCGAAACTGCAAGTGTGCCCGGCGCTAAGCCCCTCGCCTCGGGGATCGAACAGAAAAACATTGTACCCGCCTTCGCGCAGCATCCTGGCGTAAGCCAGTGAGGCGGTGCGAAGCTGTGTTCGCCCCGGCGCCAGTATCACCGTCGCATCGGAGCCTTGGCCGGCTGCGGAAATAAACCAACCCACCAGCTCCAGGCCGTCGGTGCCCTCGAAGTGAACCCTTTGGCAGCCCGTCGCCAATACCTGCTCCGGGTCGGTGCTGTCGGTGAACTTGACCCAGTGCGTCATGAAGGTTGCAGTCAGGTAAGGCGCAGCCAGGGCGATCAAAAGCGTCAGGCGGATGGCCGTCTTGGGTACGTACAGCCGGCGCGGCCGAACGGCGCCGCGACGAAGCCGAAAGACGGCGGACAGCACCGTGTTGATGAAATGGTCGATCAGCCAGACAAACAGGTGCACGGACGCCAGGAAATATATCACCAGCAGCAGTTCGCTCCAGCGGACGCGAAGCGAGCTGCTCACCTTCGCCATCGCCAGCAGATAAACGACAACCAGCCCGGAAAGCATGAAAAAATATACCACGTGGCGAACGGAGATACCCTGTAGCCGGGCCGGGCGGAAAATTACCACGTAACTGATGAAGACGGGGATGATTACGATGTGCGCGACCTCGCCGGGCGAGCTGCACAGGATAGCCGCCGCTGCCACTGACGCTAATGCCACCATCAGGAACGTCAGCATCCGGAAACGCACACCGACGCCAAAGAAAACCATCCGCTTTTCCTTGCGTGGCTGCAACAGACACCTCCTGAACAGGCCGCTCCTCCAGCGACCGTTACCGCGATTTTACGGCACATCCTCAAATCCGTCAAGCCGCTAAAATGCGCCCCTTTTGGCTTCTTCGATCATGGCGAGGATATTTTTCAGCGGCACGTCGGCCTGGACGGTGATGCCCGGTTCGAGTATGTATCCGCCGCCTTTGCCCATGGTTTCCTTTAGCATACGGACCTCGTCGCGTATTTCCTGCTCGCCGCCTTTCGGCAGCAGGTCGTGCGTTCTAAGCCCGCCGCAGAAGGTTATGTCCTTGCCGAATTGCCGCTTCAGTTGATGGATATCCATAGCCTCCGGCTGGATTGGGTGCAATATGTCCAGGCCGATGTCGATCAGGTCGGGAATGACGGGTACGATATTGCCGCAACTGTGATGGAACGTATAGCGGCCGTGTTTCCTGGCCAGTGCGTAGATTTCGGCCAGCGGCGGCCTGACAAGCTCGCGCCAACTGGCCGGCGACATGAACATCGACTTCTGCGTGCCGTAATCGTCGCTCAGGGCGATTGCATCGAACTCGAACCGCTCGAAGAGTATCTCCATCGTCCGGAGGATGTAATCGGCTATACCCCGCAGCAGTTTTTGGACGAAGGCCGGGTTCAGCGCAACGTCCAGCAGTATGTTCTCCATCGACCGCATGAACGTAGCCCGCTCCCAAAGCTCGCCGACCCAAACGATTGTGAAGTGGTTACTGTTGCTGCGGCACCACTGCTCTATGCCCTCGAAACGGTGCGGCTCGGCGGGATCGGGAAACTCATAGCCGGCGAGGTCCGCTGCCGCCAGTGGATGACCTGTCGGCGAGCCGCGGTCAATGTCGCTGGTCGTCCACAGGACGCCGAACTCGTCGGCAATCGTCCGGCCGCACTCGGCGGGGGATGCGTAAAAAGGCTTGATGCTGTTGCACATCTTTGTGCGGATCGGCTTGCCGATGGCGCTTGAGACGTCTTGCGTCTGATAGTGTTTTTGCAGTGCAGCCAGTGCCGGCGGGCAGAACGAGAAATTGTACGGCACCGCCGCCGGCTGGCTGTGGGCGATCGTCGTTTTGATCCAGTCCTTATCCTTGTGCATCATACCTGTCCGTTCCTTCAGCCCGCTTGCGTAAAATCAAACGATCGCAGATATACTATAGCCCATCACGCCGCGCCGGAAAAGCCGGGCAAAACCGCATCTCAGCTGGTTTTGAGATGACTTACAGTCTTTCCGGCGTTAGAATTCCCACGCATACTAGGAAAGGAGCCTGTCATGAGAGTTGGTTTGATAACGACGGTGTGTGTTTTGTTACTGTGCGGTAGCTGCTGCAAACACGAATGCCCCGGCCGGCCGGATTCGGCCAGCCCCATCACGATGGTAGCCGGATATACCGATACGCCGGTCAAGGTGGACGGCAAGCTGGATGACCCGGCCTGGGAAAAGGCCGTCGTCTACAAAATGAACCTGCCTGCCGACCACGCCGCCAAGGGCCGAAAGCTCCAGGCCGGCGGAGAGGTCCGGCTGGCCTGGGACGACCGGTACTTCTATGTCGCCGTCGTATTTCAGGACTATGACATCGTGGCCGAGGGCGACGCCGATCAGCTTCATCATTACAGGCTGGGCGACCTTTGCGAGCTGTTTCTCAAGCCGAACGATCAGACCTGGTACTGGGAACTGTACGTTACACCAAGGGGCAAGAAGAGCAGCTTCTGGTTCCCCGGCCGGGGGCGAGGCCTGCCCAGTTGTTTCAAATACAAATGCGGCCTGAAGGTCGCGGCACGATGCGACGGAACTTTGAACGATTGGCGCGACAAGGACAAGGGCTGGACAGGCGAGATGGCGATGCCCATCAGCAACCTGACCGCACGTGGTGAGAAGTTCGGCCCGGACGCCGACTGGCGCATTCTGGTCGCCCGATACAACTATGACCGGTATTCAGCATACGGCGGGCCGGAACTGTCAGCCACCTCGCCGCTGTCCATAGCCAGCTACCACCTCCTGGAGGAGTATGCCATCCTGAAATTGCAGAAGTGAGCTAAAAGGCGGCAACGTTGGTTGATTGGTAACTCGTAATTCGTAATCCCTGCCTGCCTAGCTGTCGCTAGCCGGGTAGGCAGGAGTAATCCGTAACTCGTGGATTGTTTCTTCTTTTTCTTCTACATTCGTGCAATTCGTGTAATTCGTGGACAGCCTCTTCTAAATTCGTGGACTGTTTTGTGCGCACGGATTTACAAGCTCACACCGAAAGCCGCTCCTAAAAATAAAAAAACTTCTCCTTAGCCGGCCTGGACTTACAACGTCAACAGGAGTTTTGCGACGCCGTCTGCGCGCGCAAATCGCGTCATCCAGTAGAAGATGGGGGCGTGCTATGCGCCCCGTGCATATAAGCGGAACACAGACCGCTGATTGATAACTGAATACCGGAAC
Source organism: Planctomycetota bacterium (assembly GCA_034189755.1). Classification (GTDB taxonomy): domain Bacteria; phylum Planctomycetota; class Phycisphaerae; order SM23-33; family SM23-33; genus JAXIHJ01. Next base: position 25,320 of record JAXIHJ010000045.1, on the reverse strand, counting down.
TCGGAATCCGGAACACGGAGACCGGAACCCGGAACACGGAACGCTTTTACAGGCAACGGGTTAGCGAACCAACATTCAAAAACCCCAATGTTTGTAAAATTTCAAAAAGGCGGTTTTGGGACCCTGAAAATAGCTAAGTGTTTTTATGCGGGCGAGTTACGCAAAAAACGGTTTGGGCGCAATTGGGCGCAATTGGGCGCAACTGGGCGCAACTGGGCGCAATCGGGCGCAACTGGGCGCAATTGGGCGCAATTGGGCGCAATCGGGTGGAATTGGGCGCACCTGCCCCGCTCCGCACGGCGGCGCCGGGCAGGAATGATTTGACCCTGCCGCTGCGCCGCGCGTAAGATGGTTAAATTAAACGATGAGCGATACCTGTCATTGCGACAAAGTCACTGAGGCGGTCTTGCCGGTCCCGGCCAGGCCGAAGCCGGCTTTACGTTTGCGTGGCCTGGCGATTGCGGCTTCGTGCTGGGCCGTACTATGCGTCGCATGGTCGCTCACGCCTCAGCCGGGCGGGGTCGGCACGCACGAGCAGCTCAACCTGCCGGCGTGCTCGTTCATGGCCCGGACGGGTTGGCCGTGCCCCACTTGCGGGCTGACGACCTCGCTATCGGCCACGACCCACGGTAACGTCATCGCGGCGTGGCAAGCCCAGCCGTTCGGCCTGCTGTTGGCGCCGGCGATCCTGCTGCTGGCCGTAACAGGGACTATAGAACTGATCAGCGGGCGGGACGCGATAGGAGCGCTTAGGCCCCGGGTCTGGTGGGCCTGGGCGGCGATAGCGGGTATGCTGGCCGGCTGGGGCGGCAAAATAGCCATGGGCGTCGCCGCCGGCAGGCTGCCGCTGCGATGAGGACTTCTTATGTGGTGTAAAGCAATACAAAATAAGGGCTTACAGAAAGGCACCGGCCTCGGCATGGCCGGGCAGGCCCTCTACTGGTCGTTGTCGCTGGCCCTGTTGGCCTCGGCCGGCGGCTGCCGGCAGCTAGGCTATCTGCTCTACCTGGTAGTACCGGGCAGCCAGACCAAGACCGTCGAGGCGGCCTTCGACGGCCTGGCCGGCAAGACCGTCGTGGTCATTGTTTTCACCGACCAGGAAGTGCAGTACGAATACCCGATGGCGCGGTGGGAGTTGTCCTCGGTAATCGCCTCAGAACTGGACAAGCACGTCAAAGGCGTGAAGGTGGTGAACCCGCGGCGCATTACCCGATACCAGGATGAGGACATTTTCTGGGATACGCTCAGCAAGAAGGATCTGGGCCGGGCGTTCGGGGCCGACTTCGTGTTGTATATCGCGATGCTGGAGTTCTCCACCCGCGAGCTGGGCAGTGTGAATCTCTACCGCGGCCGAATCACCGCCGAGTGCAGCGTGTACGACTGCTCGCTGCCGGAACGCCAGGCCCGTGTCTGGTCCGACGAACAGATACGCGTGGTGTATCCTGAGAACGTGCCTACAGGCCAATTGGACAGGGACGACCGAAAGGTCCGGTACCAGAGCCAATGCCTATTCGCCGACAGGTTGGTAAAAAATTTCTACAAGCATAAGGTTCCGAAATACAAATGAACGCCCCACTCCGAACCGTTTGGCTGGTCATGCTGACGGCGATGCTCTCGGCCGTCGGCGGCTGCGCCGTGGTCTCCTGGTTTGTCGCGCAGTTCGCGCCGCCGCAGAAGGTCAAGGCGCTCTACAAACCCCCGAAGGGCAAGACGCTGCTGGTCTTCGTAGACGACCTCGGCCAGGAAGTAACCTACGCCCCGATCAAGGGCAAGCTTACCGAAAAGCTCAATAAGCTCCTGGTCGCAAAAGGCGTGGCCGGGCAAACGGTGGACTACGACCGGCTTGTTGACCTGAGCATCGCGGCTTCGGATTTCAACCGGCTGGCCGTCTGCGAGGTCGGCCAGAAGCTGGGCGCGGACATAGTTCTGTATGTGTGGATCGACAAGTTCAGCCTGAAGGACACCGAGGCCAGTCCCCTGTGGCGTGGCCAGTTCGGCACGACCGTTCGCCTGGTGGACACAGAGGCGGGCCGGCTCTGGCCGCAAGACCGCTTGGGCTATCCCGTCAAGCCGGTTGAAACGCCTCGGATAGACAACGCATCACCAACGTACGGAACGGAACTGGTGGATATCCTTGCCGAGCGGATGGCCGACAGAATCACCAAGCTGTTCCACGATCATCGGGTGCCGGCCCAGCAGTTCAACGCCACGGAGCGGTAACACAAGGCCCTCAATAATGTTCCAACCGGCCGATTCGCCCCCGAATGAGGCCCCGGAACATGATCAATACAGCTCCTATCCGATGTAAGGTGAACATCTTGGCTGGTTTTTGGTGTAAAAGCGGACTTTCCTCTTGACATATTGGGAACTTGCTGTACAATGATGGGGTATTGTGAGGGCGTGAGGGCTGTTCAACGCCAGTTGTTCCTGTCGATTCAAGTGAGCCTAGTTATCTGAGTTCTTCAACGGAAGGTAGGGAGAGGATATGTTCCGGATGGGTTTTGCCAGGAGTCTCGCTTTAGTTGGAGTCTGTATTCTAGTCGTTATCTTCGTTGTCCAAAGCTTAAGCTTCGGTGTTCAGAACGTCCCGGACGCTTCGGCGGCAAGCCCGCTGGCTTCGTCCCCGCAAGCTGACGCGTCACCCCACCTGGGATTCGCAATGATGGGAATTCTCCTGACCGGCCTGGTGATCGTGCTGTTCCGCCCGAGACGACGGACCGTCGCTCAGCAGTGATAAGCCGCTATTCTCCGCGAGCCGACCAAACAGCGCACCTGGTCTAATCAGGCGTCAGCCGAACTTGTAATGCTTCTTCACCGGCGCGTTTACCTGCCAGACGCACTCCAGGCCTTCGGGAAAAACAACCATGTCGCCGCTGCCGAAGCGGACCTCCTCGCTACCGGCTTTGATGGTAACGTCGCCGGCCAGCAGGTAGCAGGTCTCCTTCTGGTCGTAGTGCCAGTCGAAGGTTGATTTTTCGCAGGTCCAGATCGGCCAGCTCTCCACAGCCATTTCTTTCAAGGTCTGCTCGGAGGGTTTGGTAACAACAATGTCGCTCATTTGCGTTCTCCTGGCTTCTTCGCGCCGACACCTGGACGGCTACACCTTCACAACAAATCAAAAATGTACGCCAGGGAATAGTAGATCCCCACCACAATGAATGTCGCGCCCGTGATTCTTCGGCTCCACTTCTCCACTTGTGTAAGCCCGTTGAAGGCTGCTCCCACAAACCTTGCGCCTGTCGCCAGCAACACGGCGAAGACGATAACCGGCAGTGCGGTCCCGACACCATAAAACAAAGGAAACAATACGCCGGATTGGTGTTTCAAGGCCAGCGGCACCAAGCCGCCGAAGAACAGCGCCGCGGATACCGGGCAAAAAGACAAAGCAAACACGATCCCCAAGAGGCCCGCCGCGAGCAGCCCGCCACGCTCGGCTTTCTCCTGCACCTTTCTGCCGGCAAGCACGCCGGCAGGTCGCAGGCGGATCAGGCCCAGCAGGAACATCCCCGCGAGAATAAGTACCGGGCCGAGAATCTTGTTCATGTAGGTCTGCAAAAATGCAGAGACGCCCGGTATGGACAGCACACCCAAGACCACCACGACGCCGACACCAAGGTATGTGGCCATTCGCCCCAACGTGTAGGCCAGACCCGAAAGCAGCACATAGCGGCCGCTGCCGACCCTCTTACCGATAAAGGATATTGCCGCAATGTTCGTTGCAAGAGGACACGGGCTGAGCGATGTAAGTATCCCAAGCCAAAGGGCCGAGATGATACCGAGAAAAATCATCCGCCTCCCTGTTCTCGGAGGAAAGACGCGATTTCGTCGGAAATGTATGCCTCAAAATCGCTTCGACTGTGAAGCAGCCGCCATATCTTCTCAAGATTCTTGTAGCGCATTTGGTTTCCGTCTTTGAACTTCGCCAGAATCACCGACTTGGTATAGAGCCGGTACTCATGGACAAAGTGCTCATTGCCCGGTGTGTCGATGTTCACCGGCCTCCATTCGACCCTGCCTTGCTCGATTTCCTTCGCGAATGCGTTTTGGGCGGCCTCCTGTGTCCAGGCTTCGATCTTTTTGCAACTGGCGCACCGAAAGTTGCCGTGGAAGTAATACACGATGACCTCCACGGGTGATTGCGCGTCGACTACCTGATTACGCGCGGGCACGGTGCCTGGACCAGAACCCGCCGGCTCGACCGGCTTCCGATTGCTCGATATTGCCGGCCGGCCGGCTTCCTTGGCAATCAGATACACAACGCTCACAGCTACGAATATTAGAAGTCCTGCTGTAACAATAGCCCTGGGTTTCATAATTGTCTTCGCCTTTTGTGCCGGGGCGCTCGGCGTCAATCAAAAGATGCCAGAATTTTCACAATCTCCGACGACGACGGCACCCGGCCGCTGAGTTTGACCTCGCCGTCTATGGCCAGGGCCGGCGTCATCATCACGCCGAAGGCCGTGATCTCGTTGATGTCCGTAACCTTCACCAGTTCGTAGTCGATGCCCGCGGTTTTGGCGGCGGCTTCTGCGTTCGCCGCCAGCTTTTCGCATTTCGGACAGCCCGTACCCAGTATCTGTATCTTCATCATGCGGCACCCGCCTTTTGTATCAGCCGAAAAACATGCCGAAAATCGTGCCCGAAGCCGTAGCCATCACGACCACCAGCACCACGTACACCAACGTCTTCTTCGTGCCCATCACGCTGCGGATGACGAGCATGTTCGGCAGCGAAATCGCCGGGCCGGCCAGCAGCATCGCCAGGGCCGGGCCCTTGCCCATGCCTGCTCCGAGCAGCCCCTGTAGAATCGGCACCTCGGTAAGCGTCGCGAAGTACATCAGCGCACCGGCCAGCGCCGCAAAGAAGTTCGCCCGAAGCGAATTGCCGCCGACGGCCTGCTCCACCCAGCGGGCGGGTATCAGCCCCTCGCCGCCGGGTGCGCCCAGCATAAAGCCCGCCACCAGGACGCCTGCGAACAGCAAGGGCAGTATCTGACCGGCGAATGCCCACGTCGAACCGCACCACTCCAGAAGCTCGCCGCGGCTGAACCACCGCGCCAGCATCGCAGCCGTCGCCACCACACACAGGCCCGCGATAACCCAACGGACGGAGTGGACCGCCGCCCACAGCCCGCCCGCCCCGCCGGACCAGTTGGCGGCCACCAGAAAGCCGACCATCGACAGCAAAAACAATGCATTTTTCCACAGCGGCTTGGCCGGCGGGGCCTCAGACTCAACCGCCGCCGGGGCAATTTCACGATCCTGCTTGCCGAAGACCAGTTGCATAATCAGCCCGATAACGATGCTGAACACAATCGCCCCCGCCGCGCGGGCAACGCCCAACGTCGGCCCGATCACCGTGGCGGTCAGGATAATCGCCAGGACATTGATCGCCGGGCCGGAGTATAGAAACGCCGTCGCCGGACCCAGCCCCGCGCCCATCCGATATATGCCGCTGAACAGCGGCAGCACAGTACAGGAGCAGACCGCCAGGATGCTGCCGGAAACACTCGCCACGCCGTAGGCCAGTACCTTGTTGGCCCTGGCGCCGAGGTATCGCATCACGGACGCCTGGCCGACGAAGACGGCGATAGCGCCTGCGATGAAGAACGCCGGCACCAGACACAGCAGCACGTGCTGCCTGGCGTACCCTCGCAGCAGCCGCAGCGCCTCGCCGATGGCGCCGTCGAAGCGGGCCTGGCCCACCGGCAGGAAATACGCCGCCAGGAACACAGCCAGAATTATCGCCGGTCTTTTCCACTCAAACTTCATGGGCATCTTCTCCAAAGCCGCCGGGCGGCTAAGCCAGCCTCCCGCAGGCAGGCAACCGCCACCGTTATTCATAGGATGTTTTGCCACGGATGTCCATACTTGGCCCCTGGCGTGTATTTGTGTTACAACGCATCTGTCTAACGGCCGGTCGGCCGCGGGACGGTGAATTTCCCGGCTGGGAGCGATAACCTTGAGTTGGCTGAACATGCTGAGCGTTGCCGTGGCGTTGGCGATGGACGCCTTTGCCGTCGCCGTCGCCGTGGGCCTGTTGCTTCCCAAAGTAACCGCACGACATGTCTATCGGCTGGCGCTGCACTTCGGCCTGTTCCAGTTCATGATGCCCGTCCTGGGCTGGGTGGCCGGGTCCGCGGTCTCGCAGCGCATCGCCGCTTACGATCACTGGGTGGCCTTCGGCCTGCTGGTGCTGCTGGGCGTAAAGATGCTGCACGGCGCCATCAGCGAGGCCGGTATCCCGGCCAAGCCGGATCCCACACGCGGCCTGACGCTTATAGCGCTGTCGCTGGCCACCAGCATCGACGCCCTGGCGGTCGGGCTGAGCCTGGCCTTTTTGCAGGTTTCCATCTGGTTGCCCAGCGTGGTCATCGGGCTGGTCGCCGCGCTGCTGACGGTGGTGGGCATACGCTTTGGCTCCAGGCTCGGCGCACGATGGCGGCGCTGGGCAGCCCTGGTCGGCGGGGTGGTTTTGTTGATTATAGGGCTGCGGATTCTGCTGTCGCACCTGGCGAGGTGAAGGCTTCGGGGCACGCCGGCCATCCGGCGCAGTACGTCCGGTGCTTGTAGGCCGCCCCGGCAAGACCTATCCTGCACATATGAGATCGGGCCTGCCAAAGCGTCGTTCGCGCAACCGGCGATGGGACACGACCGGTGCGCTGCTGGATGAGCCCGCGGCCGGCCGGCTCCTGGACCTGGCGGCGGTTTTCGGCAACGCCAGGCCGGTCGAGATTGAAATCGGCAGCGGCAAGGGCACTTTCCTGCTGGCTCGCGCAGCGGCCAGGCCGGAGCTGAACTTTCTCGGTGTAGAGTACGCCCGCGCCTACTGCCACTACGCCGCCGACCGCGTGCGGCGCGCCGGGTTGCCAAACGTGCGCCTGCTTCAGGCCGAGGCCGGGCATTTCTTCAGGACCGCCTTGGCCTCAGGAACCGTCTGGCGCGTGCACATTTACTTTCCGGACCCCTGGCCGAAACGGAGGCATTACCACCGCCGGCTTATCCAGCCGGCTTTCGCTGCTGAGCTGCGGCGGACACTTAAGCCGGGCGGCCAACTAATATGCACCACCGACCACCTGGCATACTTCCTGCAAATCCGGCGGGTGGTGCAGGCTACAAAGGGCCTTGGACGCATACTGTCTCCACGCTCCGCCTGCTTCGGCGGCAGGTCTGTAATTACAAACTTCGAACGTAAGTATGCTGCCCAGGGACGGGTCTTCTACTCTATAGCTGGCTTGCGGTACATCTGACATCAACGGGGTACGCTGTTAATAAGTATTTAAGCCAATAAGTAATCGTAGCACTGATAGGGCCTGTGAGGACTGTGGCTAAACGCCCCAGCGATGAAGTAAAGCTCTTTGATAAAAGCCCTTACAGCCAACCAGCAGACGCCGAAGGCACGTGGAAAACCTGTTGTTTGTGCTGGTCCGTCGTATTGGCAAAGCGCCTGTTTTAGGCCATGGCGCAACGTGGTGGGCGGGCTACGGATGGCGGCCACCGGCTCTGTGCTGCGGCGACGAACAAGGTACCCGAAGCTTATCCACAAGGGCTTGTTGAAAGCTGAGAGCCGCGAAGCCCTCTAAGTGCAGGCGTGCAGTTCTTGTGTGATGGTCTCAAGGGTGGCCTGAAACTGCAAGTCGTTTGTGTACAGCCCCTCGATGGTGCGGTGGGCGTGCAGGACGGTGGTGTGGTCCCGCCCGCCGAAGTATCCGCCGATTTCCTCGAGGCTGTGCCGCGTCAGCCGCCTGGCCAGGAACATGCATATCTGCCGCGGGAAGGCGATTGAGCGGCTGCGCTTCTTGGACTGCAAGTCGGCGAGCCGGACGCCGTATCGGCTCATGACGGCGTTGAGGATGTCTTCAATGGTAATCTCTCTGCCCTGGCTGGCAGGGTCGGTTCCCAGCGCCTCTTCAGCCAGGGCCAGGTCGATCCGGCGGTCGGAGACCTGTGCCAGCATCGCAACCTTGGCGATGGCGCCTTCCAGCTCGCGGGTGTTGGAATCGATAGTGCCGGCGATGAAGCAGACGACGTCTTCGGGCAGATCGATGTTCCTTAAGCGCGCCTTCTTGCGGACGATCGCTACCCTGGTCTCGTAGCAGGGTTTGTCGATTCGGGCGACCAGGCCCCAATTGAACCGGCTGACCAGCCGCTCCTCTAGGTCGGTAATTTGCCCCGGGCCTCGATCGCTGGTGAGAATAATCTGCTTCTGAGACTGATAAAGCGTGTTGAACGTATGGAAGAACTCCTCCTGGGTCTGTTCATGGCCGGCCAGGAACTGGATATCATCGACGACCAGCAGGTCGGCGTGGCGGTAGCGGTAGCGGAACTCGTGCAGTTGGCCTCGCTCGACGGCCTCAATGAAGTGGTTCACGAACGTTTCGCACGACAATAGTGAAATACTGGTCCTCGGCCCGCCGCATCTGTCGATAATTTTCCGGCAGGCGGCGTGCAGCAGGTGTGTTTTGCCCAGGCCGACGTTACCGTAAATAAACAGCGGGTTGTACGTCTTGCCGGGCGACTCGGTAACGGCCAGGCAGGCCGCATGGGCTAGGCGGTTGCACGGCCCGATGACGAAGCTGTCGAAGGTATAGTCGGGGGAAAACAGGGTTTCCGCTTCGGTTTCGGTCGCGTCCGACCCATCCTGCTCATCGGGCCGCTGTGCGCTGGTTAGAAAACAAACCCCGACCAGCCGCCCGGTCGCCGCTTGGGCGGCTTCGGTGAAAAGGCGTGCAGCATGCCGCCGGCAGTACGACTGTTCGCGGCGGGTAGGCACCTCGATCTCCAGCAGACCGTGCTCCAGTGAGATCGGATCGAGTTTGGTGAACCACGGCCGAATAATGTTGCCGCCTTCAGCGATGACCCGCTGAATGATTCTTTGCCACAACGCCTGCTCCACCACCGCCATTTACCCACAACCTTTCCAGGCGCGCCATGCGCGCAGCGAAAGAACAATGCAACACTTCAGAACCCAGATTATGCTTCCGGCATAGCCTCAGGTGCCAGCCCCGTCCGTGGAGCAGAATTGTAACATCCGTTCGCTGGCTAAGCCTCCAGCATGACAACGGGAGTCTAATACCGCCTGGCCGGCAAGTCAAAGCGAAAAATAAGTACGGTCGATTTTTACCCGTCCGGCGACGCGGTCGCCCTGGGACGATTATGGTTGAAGTTTCTGCGCCCGTTCGCCCTGTAATTTCGATTAGCGCCGCCGTTGCCGTTGATGCGCCTGGGCCTCAACAGGAGGTTCTCTTCCTCGCCAAGTATCTCGATAAGTTCGGTTACCAGCGCGTGCGTGGGGTTGACGTAGCAGCCCTGCGCCGCCTGGATGATCGCACAGGCGTCGTTGCGGCAGGCAGGTCGCAGCTCGAAGAAGACGGGGCATTGGCCGCTATGGCGCTTCAAGACCTCGCCTATTTGCCGGAGGAGTTTCTCTTTGAAACCGGGAGGCAGCCGCAGATGAATTGCACCGGTCAGTCGGGCGAGGGCGGCCTCAATTGCGATGGCTTCGTCGATGCGAAAACCAGGCCGCTCGCGCCGCCGGTCGATTACCCCGCGCAGGAAGACGATCTGTTCCGGCTGAAGCAATTGGCCGAACTGCTCGTATGTGTCGGGGAAGGCCACAGCTTCGCATTTGCCGGCCAGGTCCTCGATGCTGAGCATGAGCATCTTGCGGTTATCTCTTCGGGTGAAGGTCGTCCGGGTCGAGGCGATCATGCAGCCCAGGACGGCCGGCGTGCCGTCGCCGTAGTGTTCCAGCTGGCTGAAATTGATTCCGTCCGGCTGCGAGAGGCTTGTAAGTTCCCGGCCATAACGAACTAGCGGGTGAGAGGTTATGTAAAAGCCCAACGTTTCCTTCTCCGCGGCCAGCAGATGTGCTTCCGACCACGGCTCGACGTCCGGGAAGCGCGAGGCAGGCTGTTGCGGCTCATTCGCTGCGCCGCCGAAGAAGCTCATCTGCCCGCTGCGACGGTCTGCGGCGGCCTGCTGGCCCAGCGATATGGCATTATCCAGGCCGGCTATCATGGCCGCCCGGTGTGCGCCTAGCGAGTCGAACGCGCCGCACTTGATCAGGGCTTCGATAGTGGCGCGGTTCACGACCCGAAGGTCCGCGATTTCACAGAAGTTATACAGGTCGCTGAAGCGCCCGGCCTGCCGGCGGGCCTGGGTGATGGCGTCCACCGCCTTTGCGCCGACGCCCTTGACGGCGGCCAGGCCGAAACGCACCTGCTGGCCGTCGACCGCAAAGTCGCAGCCGCAGGTGTTGATGTCCGGCGGGGCGGTCTTTATGCCCATCCGCTCGGCGTCGGCCATGTACTTGACGACTTTGTCGGTGTCGCCGCACTCGAACGTCAGCGTCGCAGCCAGAAATTCCTGCGGGTAATGCACCTTGAAGTACGCCGTCTGATACGCCACGATCGCGTACCGCGTGGAGTGCGCCTTGTTGAAGCCGTAGCCGGCAAACTTCATGATGAGTTCGGTCAAGCGCCTGGCCTCTTCTTCCGTGATACCGTTTTCCTTGGCGCCGTCAATGAAACTCGACCGCTCAGCGGCGATGGTTTTTTGTTTTTTCTTGGAGATGGCCTTAATCAGCGTCAGCGCCCGGTTCAGCGGCAGCTTGCCCAGGCGGTTCAGCACCTGCATCACCTGTTCCTGATATACCATGATGCCGTAAGTCTCCGCCAGGATGTCATCTACCAGCGGATGCAGCGAGGGGGCCGGTTCCGTGGCGTTCTTCCTCGCACAGTATGTTGGAATGAGTTCCATGGGGCCGGGGCGGTACATGGCGTTCGCGGCAATGAGGTCCTCGATGCGCGTCGGCTGCATCTGCAGGAGGACGTTTTTCATGCCGTCCGATTCAAACTGGAACACGCCGTCGGTTTGGCCCCTGCGAAAGAGTTTGAACACCTTCGGGTCGTCCAGCGGCAGCGTCTCCGGGTCGATGTCCTTGCCGGTTTTTTGGCGGACTAAGTCGCGTGCCCGCTGAATGGTTGTCAGCGTCCGCAGGCCCAGAAAGTCCATTTTCATCAGCCCGACCTTTTCGCAGGTCGGCCCGTCCCACTGGGTGATAACATCATCGCCGTCAGCCTGCTTGCAAAGGGGGACGACATTATCGAGTGGTTTGTCGGCGACGATGACGCCCGCGGCGTGCACGCCGGCGTGGCGGGCCAGGCCCTCCAGCTTCCTGCCGTGGTCGATTAACTCCTGGACGCGCGGATCGGAGTTGTACATCCGTTTCAGTTCCGGCTCGGTTTCCAGGGCGCTTTGAAGTGTTACGCCCAGGCCCTCCGGCACCTTCTTGGCTATGGCGTCCACTTCCGTCAGCGGAATACCCATCACCCGCCCGACGTCACGCACCACCGCGCGTGCCTTGAGTGTCCCGTAGGTGATGATTTGCGCAACGTGGCCGTATTTCTCCCGGACGTACCGGATGACGCTCGCCCGGCCTTCCTGGCACATGTCGATGTCGAAGTCGGGGTCTTCGTCCCGTTGTGGATCGGTCCATCGCTCGAACAACAGCCCGTAACGGATGGGATCGAGCTGCACGATGCCCAGGCAGTAACCCAGCAGCGTCGCGCAACCGCTGCCGCGAGCGCCTATGGGTATGTTGTTGCGTTGGGCATATTGGACGAAATCGTGAACGATTAGAAAGTACGAGCAGTAGCCTTTGCTTTCAATGACCTGCAACTCCCTTTCCAACCGCTTGACGTATTCGTCCGATACGTCGGCGGTGCAGCGGCGCTTCAGCCCTTCAAAGGCGATCCGGCGCAGATATTGCTCGGGGCTGCTGCCGTCCGGCGGCTGGAAAACCGGCAGGTGCTTGGCCGAGAAATCAAGCTTCAGGTTGCACCTCTCGGCGATCTTTAGCGTGTTGTCAGCCGCGCCGGGCAAGGCCTGTAAAGCCTGGCGCATCTGCTCCGGGCTTTTGAGAAACACCTCCGGCGAATATGCAAGCGCCCCTCCCTCTGCAAGCATCTTGCCGGTGGAAATGCAGGTCAGGACCTCGTGGGCAGGCTTGTCGCCGCGCTCCAGGAAATGCACGTCGTTCGTGCCGACGATGCCAACGCCGAGCTGCCCGGCCAGGTCCATCAACAGCGGATTGGCCTTGTCCTGATCAGGCAAATGTTGGTTTTGTACCTCGATGAAGAACCGCTCAGGCCCGAAGATATCGAGGTACTGGCCGGCGATCTTGCGGGCCTGCTTCTGCCGGCCGGCCAGCAGCGCCGACGACACCTCGCCGCCCAGGCACGCGGTTGTGCAAATCAGACCTTCGCCGAATTCACTCAGCAGCTCCCGGTCGATCCGAGGACGGTAGTAGAAGCCCTCCAGATACGCCAGAGAGGACAGCTTCAGCAGGTTCCGCCAGCCGGTGTCGTTCATCGCCAGCAGGATCAGGTGATATGCAGCCGTCTGAATGTTGCCCATTGTCCTGTCGGATCGCGTCGTCGGTGAGATGTACGCCTCGATACCAAGGATGGGTTTAACGCCGCCGGCCTTGGCGGTGGTGTAAAAGTCGATCGCCCCGAACAGGTTGCCGTGGTCGGTCAGGGCTAGGGCTTTCATGCCGTGCGACTTGGCGGTGGCAATGAGGTCGGTGATGCGATTGGCGCCGTCCAGCAGTGAGTAGTGCGAGTGTACGTGAAGGTGAACAAAACCATCCATGATTGCGCCCGTGCCGGATACGTGTTGGTAAAGAAGCCGTTACTATATCAGTTCCGGCCGGCTTTGGAAAAGGATTGTGGCGACGAGTAATGGGTTTTTTCCGGGGGAGGATGAAATCCTGCAGCCGGCGGACCTATAATAGACCGGAAGCAGCGGCAAGCTTGACGGCCCTTTGTGGGTGAAGGGGTTTGGGCAGCTGCAGCTATGGCGGCTGGAGGGAGCCGCCGGGAGGTTGGGGAGAGGCCGCGCGGCATCTTGGTGCCGGCGGCCCCTCTTCTTTTTGCGCCGTGTGCGCTCGATGTGCGGGCGAAAAGACTCGTTACACGGCATTTTGGTTGCATACAATGCAGCCAGGTTTGGTGCAATACCATCAGCCAGCGTGCGTTTGGCAGAATAGAAAATGGAACCGCAGCAGCTTCGCGCCACAATCGCCTTGGCCCAGGCCGGCTCAGCCGAGGGCTACCAAGTGCTGCTGGAGGCCTATGGCCCGAGGCTGTACGGCTACTTCCTCCGCGCGACCGGCCGTGTCCACGACGCCGAGGACATGCTGGGCGAGATAATGTTGCGTCTGGTCGGCGGGCTGAAACATTATGATGATCGCGGACGGTTCGAGCCTTGGCTGTTCCGCATTGCGGCGAACCTGGTTCGCGACCACATTCGCCGGCTGCGGACAAAGCCGCCGCCGATGAGCCTCTCGGCTGCGGAAGACTCAGGACCGAGACTCGCCGATCGCATCGCGGGCGACGAGCCGGCGGTGGATGCACCAATGGTCGCTGCCGAGTCCGCCGAGAAGCTTCACGAGGCACTTGGGAAGCTGGACGCCAAGACACGCGAAATGGTGCTCCTGCGACACTTCGGGCAGATGAGCTTCCGTGAGATTGCGGAAATGTTCGATTGCCCGATGGGCACGGCCTTGGCGAGGGTGCACCGAGGCCTGCGGAGACTGCGGCTGCTGCTGGAAGGTAAAAATGGAACGGGATGAACGACAAGATGACCGAATTGCCCGCTGGCTGGACGGCCAGGACGTTGCGCTGACCGAATCGGAACGGGCCGAAGCGATGGGTTTCGTCGAGGCGGAGCGGTCGGTCGGCCGTCGGCTGGACGCCGCGCCGCCGCGCCAAGCCATGGACCGCGCGCGACGACGGCTGACGGCCGAGCTGGCACGGCCCCGTCGCCGGCACGAGCAGCGGGCCCGCCTCATCGCCGTTGCGGCGGCAGCGGCCTTGATCCTGGTCGCTGTTGCGGCAAAGCTGATGATGGACTACGGCTCAGCCCCCGTCGGCGAGGCGCCGGTCTATCAGGGCATACCGATCGAAACGCTGGTGGCGGCGGCCCAGCAGTCTGTTGCCGATGACGAAATAGACATGCTGGCCGGCGAGCTGAGCCAACTCCAGGCTGAGCTGGTGGTCTCAATGCCGTCGGACGATGATATATGGTTCCAACTGAACGATGCGCCGGGCGATGTGCCGGAAGGATAGCCGGGCGCGCCATATGGAAAGGTAAACCGATGTCGATACGCGCCGTTTTGTCCACCGCGGCGATGATTATGCTTTTTGCAGCCGGGGCTGTCCGTGCAGAGGACCGGCCCGGCCCCCCCGGCCGTATGTGGAGACCCGGACCTCACAGGCCCGACCGCCCCACTACTCGGCCGCACATGGCGCCGCTGAGCGAGGCCCGGCAAAAAGAGCTGCTCGAAGCGCTGCAAAAATGCAATCCCGTTATGCACCATCGGTTGGTGAGGTTACAGGCTGAAGACCCGCAGCGGTATCGCTGGGCGATGCGCTCGATGTGGGGATGGTATCAACGATGGAAGAGCATGCCTCCTGAGGTCCAGGTCGCTGTCATCGCAGAGCAGAACGAACGAATTCGGGCGTGGCGGTTGGTCAGGAAAATCCACCGGGAAACCGACGAAGCCCGGAAGGCCTCGCTGACCGCCGAACTCCGCGAAGTGGTGGTGAAGCATTTTCAATGTGAGCAGAAGGTGCGTGAGCACCGGCTCGAGCGGCTGGAAGAGCATATCCGCCGCCTGCGGACCGAGTTGGCCGAGCGCCGTCGGCAGCGCGACCAGATAGTGCAGACACGGACGAACCGCTGGCTGCAAGCGACGACCCAGCCGGCCGGGCGACGCAGGCACCGGCCGACCACACAGCCCGCAGAGTAATACTAAAGGAGCCTGGCTTGGGGTAAATAAGTTCGGGCTGGTTACCTGTCCGGCTCGGCCCCTATGATGTTATCATGCCGAAAGATCGCATCGAACCCACCACCGAGACGGCCAGGCTGGAGAGCTTCTCCAGCTGCGTGGTGGACCGCCTGCGTGCAGCCGGTGGCGTCTGGAGTTTGCGGTCGGGTGAGATTCTGTTGCCTCGCGTGTTTGGTTTTTGCCGCGGCGTCAAACGGGCGCTGGCGATGCTGGAGCAGGCCGTCGGCGACCGCCGCAGGCCGGGTGAGCGGCTGGTGCTGCTTGGGGAGATTATTCACAACCCGTGGGTCAATGAGTTTTTCCGCCGCCGGAACGTACGGATTCTGACCCGCCAGGAAGCCGCCGAGCCGGAAAAACACGTCGGCCAGGCGGATTGGGCGATTATTCCCGCCTTCGGCGTGCCGCTGCTGGTCGAGCGCCGCCTCAGGACGATCGGCTGCAAGATCGTGGATACTTCCTGCGGGGACGTGCGTCGGCTTTGGCGATGGGCTGAATGCGCGGTCCGCAGCGGTTACGGCATCCTTATTTTTGGCCGGGCCGATCACGACGAAACGGTCGTCACCAAGTCCCGCCTGGCGGCAGCCAACGGGCGGTACCTCGTGCTGGGCAGTCTCGATGAAATCCACATCTTCTGCGAGATGATTGTATCGGAGCATTGCAACGAGCGGTTTCGCCAGGTGTTCGACACCGGGGCCACCAATGCCGAGGCCATCGATCCGCTGTGCCGCCTGGCCCAGGTCAGCCAGACCACCATGCTCT
This sequence comes from Planctomycetota bacterium, assembly GCA_034189755.1. GTDB lineage: Bacteria > Planctomycetota > Phycisphaerae > SM23-33 > SM23-33 > JAXIHJ01. Next base: position 9,705 of record JAXIHJ010000045.1, on the reverse strand, counting down.
ACGACGATACGATGGAGGTCCGCCGGCTGCTTCGGCAGGCCTTTGCCCGGCGGTTCGGCTCGCCCGGCGCCGAGAAGCGCCTGCTGTTTCATCCGACGGTGTGCCGGGCGACCCAGGACCGCCAGGCCGCGGCCGTGGAACTGTGCCGCAAGAATCTCGACCTGGTGATTGTCGTCGGCGGGTTTGGCTCGTCCAATACGCGGCACCTCTACGAACTGGCCCAACACTACGCTCGGTCCCTGTTGATTGAGGACGCTGAGGCTATCCGCTCTGAAAGCCAACTGGCGACCATCGACCTGGCGCGCAACGAGCCGTTGGTTGTTCGCAACTGGCTGCCTCGCCGCCGCCCGCTGCGAATCGGCGTTCTGGCCGGGGCGTCGTGCCCGGAAGTCGTCGTCGGGCAGGTCCTCCAGAGACTGGCGACCTGGCTGGCCTGACCGGCCCGGCGCATAAGCGTTTTTCCGTTGTTCGCCGGCGAGAAGTTTGTTATGAGGTCGGTCCCAGAGATGATAAATCAGGGATAAATGGACTACGACAATGACGCATTTGGAGAAGCCGAAAGTTCGAGACTTGCATCCGGTGATTTGGCTGGGCATGCCGTTGGCGTCTCTGGCGATTCGGTTTCTCGCGCCGCTGATGAGCAGGAAGTGGTGGCATATATGCATGCGGGAGGAGATCGGCTTTGTGGAAATTGCCACGGTGGTCTTTTTGCTGCCGGCGATTGTGCTGGGAGTTCTGATTTTCCTGCGTCGGCGCGAATTGCCGCGGTTTGTCGGCCTGCTGATGCTGGTGGGCGGCCTGGCGGCGTTGTACTTCGCCGGCGAGGAGATTAGTTGGGGCCAGACGTACCTTCACTACAGCACGCCTGAATGCCTGCAGGAAATCAACAGGCAAAGAGAGTTTAACCTTCACAACATCGAGTTGGCAAAGTACGGGCCGTGGATAGACTTGCTGGACGACCTGGTCAACAACGTTCCTCGCCAATTGATGTTGTGGGGCACCATAATCGGCGGGATTGTTCTGCCGCCGGTGCTCAGGCGACGATTCAGTAACCCGCAGGCCAGGCAGAGCGCTTGGTATTGGCTGGTGCCGAATTACCGCCTGATGCCCATCGCCCTGATGGCGGTGTTGTTCCGCATACCGCACAGCCTCAGGCACCTTATCGGCAGGCCCGCACCGGGCAGCTACAGCTCAATGGCTATCTACGAGGCATCGGGAGAGTTCAAGGAATACTGTTACGCGCTGGTAATCCTGTTGTACCTGCTCTCGATTTTTCTTCGCATGGGGCCGAGAAAGCCCACCGAAAGCAGGCAGGGGTAGGCAAGAAACTTTCTGCGGGCTATTTATTTGTGTTCATTTACTCCGGTCAGCAGTCTGCGGCTCCAGGTGCAGGACTTTGCCCATGCGGCGCCAACGTTCGTAACGGTGTTGCAGCAGGAGCTCGGGGGCAATGTGTTTCAGTTGACGGAGTGTTCGGACGATCTGGCGTTCGAGGTTGGCGGCGGCCTCAGCCGGGTTGCGATGCGCCCCGCCTAGCGGCTCGGGGATAATGTCATCCACGACGTCCAGCGCCTTTAGGTGGCGGGCGGTTATCTTCATTGCCTCGGCCGCATCGGCGGCCTTCTCGCCGGTCTTCCACAGGATTCCCGCGCAGCCTTCCGGTGATATGACGGAATAGTAGGCGTATTCCATTATTGCGACGCGGTCGCCGACGCCGATGCCCAAAGCGCCGCCCGATCCGCCCTCGCCGATGACCACGCACACAATCGGCGTCGCCAGGCGGCTCATCTCCAGCAGATTGCGCGCGATGGCCTCAGCTACGCCTCGCTCCTCCGAGCCTATGCCCGGATACGCCCCGGCCGTGTCAATCAGCGTCACGACCGGAAGTTTGAATTTCTCCGCCAGCTTCATCGCCCGAAGGGCCTTGCGGTAGCCCTCCGGATGCGCGCAGCCGAAATTGCAGGTGATTTTTTCCTTGGTGTCTCGGCCCTTATGCTGGGCGATCAGGACGATCTTTTCCGTGCCGATCCGCCCCAGGCCGCACCGAATGGCCTTGTCGTCGGCAAAGCGCCGGTCGCCGTGAAGCTCCAGCCAATTCTTGACAATCCGCTCGATGTAGTCGCCTGCCAGCGGCCGGGCCGGATGACGCGATACCTGCACCGTCTGCCAGGGTGAAAGGTTCTGATATATCTTACGCAGCTCCGAAATATATTCCATACGCCGCCGGCGAATCTCATTGGAATAGTCATGGCCGGTCCTGACCTGGTCAGCCTCCCGCTCGACGATCTCATGCTGAAGGCGCAGGATCGGCTTTTCGAACGGAAGCTGATAGCCGTTTTCGGCGGCGGTGTCATGTGCCTTGGCCATGAAACGTGCCCTACAGATGCAACAAGCCGGTCATGCTATAGTTGTTGCCGGCTTCGGCTTTATCCACAAATACCAAGAAAGGACGCCCGCGGCGTCCTTCGGTGTATGTTCTGACCATAAGCAGCTTACCAACCAGTCCATACCAAGCAAGTAAAATCTGGATGACCGCGAGACAGAGTGTGATGAACAAGCCGCACGACCGGCGTGGCGGGACCATGGAATGATTGACCAAATCGCGCCGTGTTGTTACCTTTGCCAACTCGACAATGTCTCCGGGCGAATTTCAACACGTTACGGTTATTGGTGTGGGCCTGATGGGAGGCTCCCTTGGCCTGGCGATCAAGGCGCGGAATCCGCGCGTCAAGATTGCCGGGGTGGGCAGGCGCAAACGGAGCCTCGACGATGCCCTAACCGTCGGGGCTATCGATACAGCCCACCTGGACGCCGCTGAGGCTGCCGGGCAGAGTGACTTGATCATCCTGGCGACGCCTGTCGGGGCGTTCGAGCGCCACCTGCGCGTTATAGCGCCGGTGCTGCGAAGGCGGGCGATCGTAACCGACGTGGGTTCGACCAAGGCCGCTGTTGTTCGAGCTGCCCTGCGGGTTCTCGGCAAGAGCGCCCCCTTCGTTGGCAGCCACCCGATGGCTGGCAGCGAGCACAAGGGCGTGCGGTTCGCAAAGGCGAACCTTTTTGACGGAACAACATGTATCATCACGCCCACCGCTCAGACACCACAGGCCGCAGCCAGACGAGTGGAAAAACTCTGGCGGTTGCTTGGCATGAGGGTCGTCCGTTTGACGCCGGCAGCCCACGACAAGGCGATGGCCAGAATTTCACACCTGCCGCATGCCCTGGCGAGCCTGCTGATGGTCCTGGCGAAAAAGGCGGACCTGGACGTCTCAGCCAGCGGTTTTCGCGACACGACCCGCCTGGCCAGCGGCGATGCGGAAATGTGGCGGGACATCTTCCTGACCAATCGCAAGGCGATCCTTGCGGCTATCGATGAGTTCGACGAAGTTCTGTACCACCTGCGCGACCTGATTCAACTCGGCGACGCACCGGGCATCGAGAAATTCCTCACCGTGGCCAAAAGACGCCGTGACGGGATGCGTACGTAGTTACCTGCCGATTCTCCATAACATTTGTCCGGCGTGCGAAAGTCAATCAACCTTGCTCAGCTTCAGACGCAACTGGTTTGGCGACATTCCGGCCAGGCGGAATTCCTTTCGCGGGCTGGATGCGCCCGCGACGAGTTTTACGTCGCGGGCGTCTATACCCAACGCCTTGGCAAGCGTCCCGGCGGTCGCGGCATTGGCCTTGCCCTTTTCAGGCGGCGCGGAAACAACAACCTTCAATACGTCGCCCATGACGCCGATGACACGGTCGCGTGAAGAAGCCGGAACGACCTTCACGGCGATCGCGGCGCCGCCGGCCTCCTGGCGGATGTTGAGATTTTCAACGTTGTTCATTGTAGCGGTGGCCGAGAGGATTATTTCAACATCCCAACCTGCCGGGCGTACTCAAAGATGCCACCGCAGGCGAGAATCTCAGCGGCATCACCGAGCGGGCTTAGCTGGTGTTTCCGGCCGCTGGTTGTGTTAGTGAGTATGCCGGCGGCAATATCCAGCTGGACCTCGTCGCCCGTTTTGATTTCCTCGATTAGTCGTTGCGGCGTCTCGAACGGGATGAGATAGCCGCCGTTGACGCTGTTGCGGTAAAAGATGCGTGCGTAGCCTTCGGCCACCATGGCCTTGCAACCGGCCTCGGCGATAGCCAGCGGCGCGTGCTCGCGCGAGCTGCCGCAACCGAAGTTCCGCCCGGCGATGATGACGGCGAAAACACTCTTAAATTGCCCCTCAGCCACGAACGGCGCATATTCGTGGGGCAGGCCGCTCATGGCGTAGAGGCCGAAGAATTTACGCTCGGCCGGATCGGCAGGATTGTAACTGAGGTACTCAGCCGGGATTATCTGGTCCGTGTCGATGTTGTCGCCGACGACAAACGCCTTGCCGCGAATTTTGCCTGTCATGGTTTCGTGCCTTTGTAATAAATCCGCTGCTGGAATGATTGTACAGACATAACCGCGTGTCAACCGGGCTTAGGGGAAAAAAGAGCGACGCCCAGGCGGAGGGAGACCTCGACGTCGCCCAAATTGCCGCAACCCGAGATGCAGGCGGAGGGAGACCTGCATCATAAAGGGGTGCAGCGGACAACTTGCCTCTTATGCCATTATAGTTCGGCCCCTGCGTTTTTCAATCTTTAACTTAACTTCCGGTGCTGCCAGCGTAAAACGCCGTGCACAGGAACCTTGTTTATTGGAGGGCGGCGCGGCGCCGCAAAAGCCGCCCTGCATCCATTACCAAAGGCTACATCCCATTCACACCTCGGCCTTCAAAGCCGGTCCGTCGGGCTATGCGACGCCAAGGCCCAAGATGCGAACCATTCCGGAAAGCCGGCTTGTCCCCATCCGTGAGGACACCATCAACACCAACCGGGCATCTTCCGGTGCTGCGTACAACCGGTTACAGACTCCCCTTAAGGACGCCTGAAACCTTTGAGCGCCGGCCTTTGATTCCAGCCGTGGCAGTTAACGCCGACGCCCGATTTCCAAACTTTACTTTTTTAACTGCAACCCTGCGGCTCGCCGCAGTTGTAGCACTTATAGCAATTGCCGTTGCGTACCGTAATCGCCCCACACACGACGCAAGCTGGTGCATCTTCCTGGTAATGAGAGAATTGCTGGTCGATTCGCTCGATCCGGTGGGGGCTGCTCATACGCTGGGCTGAGCCGGCCTCGGCAGTTATCGTTGCGGCGGCTAAGCCTGTTACCACCGATGAGGCGATCTCGCTTACTTTGGCTGCGGTGCCCGGAACGTACAAGCCTGGAGAAAATGAGCCGACAGGCCTCAAAGCTTCCTTGCCGGGGGCCTGTTCGGCACGGTCAGGTTCCGAGGGAGCGTCGTCCCTGACGACCTCTGGAGCTGCCTTTGTTGACGTCTTGGGAGCTGCCGACTCGCTGCGGACAGGAAGATTGGATTTGCGGTAGTCTTCAAGGAACGTCAGTCCCAGCCAGCGGAAGACATAATCCACGATGCTCTTGGCGAAGGGGATGTCCGGATTGGTGGTCATGCCGCTTGGCTCAAACCGCGGATGTGAGAACTTTTTGACCAGCGCCTCAAGCGGCACGCCGTATTGCAGGCACAAGCTGATTGACGTGGCGAATGCGTCCATCATGCCGCCGACGGTAGAGCCTTCCTTGGCCATAGTGATGAACAACTCGCCGGGCTTGCCATCGTCGTACAGGCCCACGTTGAGATAGCCTTCGTGGTTGGCGATGTCGAATTTATGTGTAACCGAGGGCCGAGTCGCCGGCAGGCGGTGGCGATGCGGGCTGCGCCGCGCCGCTTCGAGCGCCTGGGCGTCCACCGTACCGGCAGCCTTGGCGGGCTTCTTGACATTGAGCGGCTGGGCGCTCTTGGAGCCGTCACGGTAAATTGCCACGGCCTTTAAGCCGAGCTTCCATCCCTCAATATAGATGTTCGTGATTTCTTCGGCCGTTGATTCTTTGGGTATGTTGATGGTCTTGGAAATCGCGCCGGACAAAAACGGCTGAACGGCGCCCATCATGCGGATGTGGCCTATATAGTGGATACATCGCTGCCCGTTGACGGGCTTGAACGCGCAATCGAACACAGCCAGGTGGTCTTCGCTGATGTGTGGCGCACCTTCGATGGCGTCGTGCTCATCAAGGTGTTCGATAATCTCGGTAATTTGCTGGTTGGAGTACCCGAGCCGTTCCAGCGCCAGCGGGACGGTGCGGTTGACGATTTTGAACATGCCGCCGCCGGCCAGCAGCTTGTACTTTACCAGCGCAATGTCAGGCTCGATGCCGGTTGTGTCGCAATCCATTAGAAAACCGATCGTGCCGGTCGGCGCCAGCACCGTAACCTGCGCATTGCGGAATCCCATCCGGTCGCCGGCAGCCAGGGCGGCGTCCCAGCCGTCCTGTGCCTCGGAAAGCAATTCAGCCGGGCAGTGCGCCGAGTCGATTTTTTTGACGGCGGCGCGGTGCATCCGGATCACGTTGAGCATCGGCTGGCGGTTTTTGTGATATTGCGCGAAGGTGCCAAGCCGGGCAGCCAGCTCGGCGCTGGTGGCGTAGGCCTGAGACGTCATGATGGCAGTAACCGCCGCCGCGCACGCCCGGCCGGCATCGCTGTTGTAGGGCAGGCCCAGGGACATAATCAGCGCGCCGAGATTGGCGTAACCAAGCCCCAGCGGGCGAAAGTCGTGACTGTTGCGGCAAATGCGCTCGCTCGGGTAGCTGGCATGATCGACCAGAATTTCTTGGGCGATGATGAAGATACGCACGGCCGCCCGAAATGCACTGGTGTCGAACCGGCCATCGGGCAGGCGGAACTTCATCAGGTTCAGACTCGCCAGATTGCAGGCCGAGTCGTTTAGGAACATGTACTCGCTGCATGGGTTCGACGCACAGATCTCGCCACTGTTGGCGCAGGTGTTCCAGCGGTTGATCGTTGTGTGATACTGTACGCCGGGGTCTCCGCAAACCCGCGTGCCCTCAGCGATACTTTCCAGCAGTTCGTGCGCCTTGTATTTTACCATCGGCTCACCAGTGGTAACCGCGTAGGTCTGCCACTCGGCGTCGTCCAGGGCCGCCTGCATGAATTCGTCAGTGATGCGGGCCGACAGGTTGGCATTCTGGTACATCACGGAAGCGTACGCCTGGCCGTTGATCCCGCCGTCGTAGCCCTCCTCGACCAGCGCCAGGGCCTTCTTCTCCTCGACCATCTTGCATTCGATGAACTCCTTGATGTCCGGATGATCGCATCGCAGCGACTGCATCTTTGCCGCTCGGCGCGTCTTGCCGCCGGAACGGACCACCGCGGCGATCTGGTCGAAGATTCGCATGAAGCTCAGCGGGCCTGAAGGCACACCGCCGCCGGAAAGCTTCTCCTGGCTGGAACGAAGCGTCGAAAGGTCCGTCCCCGTCCCCGAACCGTACTTAAACAGCATCGCCTCAGCCTTGGCCAGACGCATGATGTCTTCCATCGAGTCGTCCACTGACTGGATGAAGCAGGCCGAACCCTGCGGATACTCGTAGCTGCGCATCGTGCGGACCGACCGGTTCTCCTGCGAATCCCAGTGGTAATTGCCCTCGGAACCCTCGACGCCGTTTTGGTGGAACAGGCCTACATTGAACCATACCGGTGAGTTAAACGCCCCGAATTGGTTCACGCACAGGTGGGTCAGCTCGAGGTAAAACCGTTCGGCATCTTCATCACTGGCGAAGATGCCGTCTGCCTTGCCCCAGTCGGCGATCGTGCGAGTAACGCGATGGATCAACTGCCGCACCGACGCTTCACGGTGTGGCTTGTCCTGCTCGCCATAGAAATATTTACTGGCGACGACATTAGCGGCCAGTTGGCTCCAGCCGGCGGGAACTTCCACGTCGTCCTGCTCGAAAATTGTGTTGCCCTTGTCGTCGCTGACACGGGCGGTGCGCTTCTCCCAGGTAATCTGGTCGAAAGGATGTTCACCGGGCTGGGAGTAAACTGAATCTATCGCAAGTCCGTCATGGGCGTCGTGCGACGTAGTGGACTTTTCGGGCACATCCGTTGATTTATCCAACATCTTGAAGATCTCCAAGGAAGAAGAAAAGATTACGCATGAAGCATCTCATCGTTTGCAAACTCCAAACTCATCCCTGTCGGCGCAACAAAAAACAAGTCCACACGCCCGTCCCCAACAAGCGCCGATGATTCCTTGAAACCAGCGAGCTACGAAGTGAACCCACATCCTCAAGGACGACGAATCATTAGGATAGTCTATATATGGTACCCGTCAAGAAAGAAAAAGACAAAATATAGTTGTTTTTCTAAGTTCCTGTCTTGACAATGCTTGGGAAGCTAAAATTTGCCCGCCGACACATTTCAACACCCACCACAATCCTAACATTTGCCGCAGTTGCGCTTGTAGGACTCCATATGTGGTAGACCCGCGCCTTTTGTGTACAATTTATAGGTAACCTGTTGGTAACTGTTGGCAATTGTCCCCGATACCCGTCCGCCCCCGGATACTAGTGCCCCCTGCCGACGCGAAAGGCTCAGCAGGTGGTTTCGTCACAACAGAGTACCGCATATAATAGCAGCGGTTTGTTTAACAGCGCCGCTACGGCGGCTGACATAAGATATGGGAGCCGATATGACCGATGAGACGACAGGCAGTTCTGTAACAAAGCAGGTGCAGGATGTAATAGGCCAGGTTCGACCGTTGCTTCAGGCCGACGGCGGCGACATTGAGCTGGTAAGCGTGGACGAGTCCACGGGCGTTGTATCCGTTCGTTTGCAGGGCGCGTGCAAAGGCTGTCCGGGAGCGGCAATGACACTGAAAATGGGCGTTGAAAGACACCTGCGCGAGAAAGTGCCGCAGGTCAAAGAAGTTGTAGCGGTTGAATAGCTGTCGGTCCGGCTTGACCGGTCAAGCGCCTGAGGCTACGATGCAAACATGATCGTTGTCGTGGACAACTATGACAGCTTCACATACAACCTTGTGCAGCGCATAGGCGAGCTTGGTCTGAGTAAGGACATACGCGTCTTCCGCAACGACGTAATCCAACCCGACGCGGTCGAACTGGAGATCAAGCCAACGCACCTGATTATCTCTCCCGGACCGTGTACACCCAACGAGGCGGGGCTGAGTTGTGATTTCGTCCGGCACTTCCACGGCAAGATTCCTGTACTCGGCGTCTGTCTTGGCCATCAGTGCATCGGGCAGGTCTTCGGCGGCAAGGTCGTTCGCGCAACTCGCCTGATGCACGGCAAGACCAGTGAAATCCGTCATGACGGCAAGGGCGTCCTGGAAGGATTGCCCAACCCGTTTGCCGCAACGCGCTACCACAGCCTCATCGTAAAACCCGACGGCCTGGATGCGGGCTTCGAGCAAACCGCCTGGACGGTCGATCAGAACGAGTTGATGGGCATCCGCTCGAAGACCCACCCCACCGAAGGCGTGCAGTTCCATCCCGAAAGTTTCCTGACCGAGACGGGCCATCAACTCCTGAGAAATTTCCTGAAGCTGTAGCTTGCCGTAACCCACGTTAAAGCTCCACTCGTCGACCCGGCCAGGCAAAATTTTGATAAAATTAAAGTTGACTTTCACTTATTGAAACATATAATTCAATTAGAATGAATAAAGTTAATAAAAGTTGAGATTGAGTTATGGCGGATATAGAAAGCAAATTGAGATGGCTGGACTCACTCAGCGAGGAAGACCTGGCGTTCATCAAGCGTTTCGTGATGGTTTCAGGGTCCTTGA
>JAXIHJ010000044.1:0-7910 GCA_034189755.1 Planctomycetota bacterium | reverse complement strand
CAACCCGACCGGCGGCTGTGAACTTGATTGCGTTGTCCAGCAGGTTCTGGAGGATCAGTTGAATCAGCGTCCGGTCGGACTCAAACACTGATTCCGGCGTGGTCGCGCCGATCTTCAATTCAATGTTCTTGTCGGCGGCGGCCTGGGTGAAACGCTCTTTGGCCCAGGCGGCGAGCGAGGCCAGCTCAATCTTCTCGGTGCTGAGTCGTCGCTTTGCGGTCTCAATGATATTCAGGTCCAGCAGGTCGTTTGTCATCTCCTCCAGGCGCGCGACGTGGCGGTCCAGGATAGGCAGGATTTTCCGGATTGAATCGGTGTCGCCGACCTCTGTGGATACCAGCGAATCAACGGCGGCCCGGATGGTGGCCAGAGGGGTTCTCAGTTCGTGGGAGGCATTTGCGACGAACTCGGCCTTCATTGCAGCGGTGCGGGCAATCTCGGTGATGTCCCGCAGCACCAGCAAGGCGGCGATGCCGTCCTGAGCGGTACCGGCAACATTTGCCGCGTGCAAATCGACTGTCCGCTGTCCACGGTCCGTCGCAATTTCGATCTGTCTGCTTACCGGTTTACCCGTCTCTGCGGCTTGATTGAATACGTCAAGAACGTCTGGAATCCGCACGACTGTCTGAAGATGTTGGCCGACTGCTTTTGCCGCATCCACGTCAAGCATGTCGGCTGACGATTTATTCATCAGGATTATATGTCCCTGTCCGTCCAGTGCGATAACGCCTTCGCGGAGGTTCTGAACGACGGCGGCCAGATGTTCTCGCTGAGAGGTAATCGTATCAATCTGGTTTGCGAGGCTTTGCCGCATTTCATTCAGGGCCGTCGCCAGTTGGACAAGCTCATCCGAGCCGCGAACGTGGGCCTTTGCGGTGAGGTTTCCTGTGGCGACTGCCCGGGCTGTCCGTGTAATCTGCCGAATAGGCGAATGCCATATCCAGCCCAGCAGCCCCGCGATCACAACCGCGACGGCCACTGCAGCCAGGGCCGCCAACAGCAGTGCATTGCGGATGACGGCTCGACCCTCCGCGATGGCCCGGACGGGCATAGCAACACGAACGACGCCGACGATTTTGTTGTCTTTCCTGATTGGTTCGGCGAAATACCGAAACTCCACCCCCAGGGTTTCACTGGAGCGGGTGTCTTGGCTTTCTTTTCCTTGTAAGGCGCTGATAATCTCCGGCCTGTCGTTGGTCTTGTGGTTTTCCATGCTATGCGGATCGGCCTGGCTGTCGCCGAGGACGCAGCCGTCGGCGTCTATAACGCTTACCCGCATCGGTGAATCCGCAAAAAACCGCTTGCACTCAACGTCAATTTCGCTAATCGGTCGGGGCCAGATACGCTGGAAATGCAACTGAGATATCCGAGCCATGCGGCGTTGGTCTTCGGTGTTTTCGCGCTGATAGTTGGCATTGAGATGGCGATATGAGAGAAGCCCACCGACGGACAGGATTATCCCCATCAGCAGCAGGTTGCCCGCGAAGAGTTTCCAGAAGAACCTATGCCGTATCATTTTCATCCGCCAGTTTGTATCCCAGTCCGCGAACGGTCTGGATATATTTACGGGCCTTGCCCAGTTTCTTCCGCAACGCGGTCAGGTGAACGTCAATGGTGCGATCCGTAACCACCGCGTCCATTCCCAGCGCCTGATCCATCAGTTGATTGCGGTCCAGCACTCGCCCTTTGGCTGAGACAATCGCCACCAGCAGGCGAAACTCCGTCAGCGTCAGCGCCACAGCCTTGCCGCCGACCTCCACTAGGTGGCGTTCGACGTCTATTCTCATCGGGCCGACTTCCAGCACCTTACCGCGTGTTGCAGTGATATCCCGACTCCTTCGCAGCACGGCTGATATGCGGGCGACAAGCACCGACATGCTGAAGGGCTTGGTTATGTAATCGTCCGCCCCGAGGTGCAGCCCTGCGACTATGTCGCCTTCTTCGCTCCTGGCCGTCAACATGATTATGGGCACGCCGCTGGTGCGGGCGTCGTTGCGAAGTTTCGTTGCTACTTCTGTACCCGGCATCCCCGGCAGCATAAGGTCAAGCAGCACCAGGTCCGGCGGCGAGCAGCGGATTATCTCCAGGGCCTCGGCCCCGTCGTCGACCGTCTCGACGTCGTATCCCTCACCGCGGAGCTTCATGGCCACCAACTCGGCCATGTCAGGCTCGTCCTCAACGATGATGATTCGTTTTTTAGGCATTTCGCTGTTAACAATGATTCTAACAGGCCGGGCAATTCCACCGCAACCGCCCTGACACGCCTTAGCGCAACATTAGCACTTTGAAAATACGGACTTAACATTTTCAGCACACAATACAGTTGCGGTCGGATTGGAAAATTCCATGTATTTCAGTAAGGAGACTCAAGATGAAGATGCAACGGCAAAAGATGGTGCACTTGGTTGTGGCAACGGCTTTGTGCGTAGTTTCATGTGGGGCCGCCAAGTCGGCGGCGCAGGAAAAAACAAAATTGCAGATCGAAGGCTCAACGACGGTTGGGCCGATTGCCGACGCTTTCGCCGAGGTGTTCGGCAGAAAGTACAAGAACGTAAGCATCACGGTCAAGAAAACCGGAAGCGGCGACGGGGCAGCGGCACTGATTGACGGGCGATGTGACATCGCCACTATGAGCCGTTTCATGAAGGCCAAGGAATTTACCAAGGCCGTCAGTAAAGGCGTCATGCCGGTTGCCCACGTTGTGGCGATGGACGGTGTGTGCGTGGTCGTGCACCCGTCAAACCCGGTCAGGGCACTTAGCAGTGATCAGGTACGCAAAATCTACAAGGGCGAGATCTCCAACTGGAGCCAACTGGGCGGAGCGGACAATAAGATCGTCGTCATCAGCCGGGATACGTCTTCCGGCACTTACGAGACGTTCCACAAACTCCTGATGCAAAAGCAGAAGATGAACGCAGGCGTCGAGTACGTCAACTCCAACCCGCAGGCCCACGCCCGCGCCAAGACCACAGCCGGGGCTATCGCCTATGTGGGGCTGGGCTTCGTGGACAAAAATGTCAAGGCCCTGAAAATCGACGGAGTGATGCCGACACGCAAGACAATCGTCACCGGCACATACCCGATAAGCCGGCCATTGTTCATGTTTACCGACGGCTATCCCAAACTCGGCTCGGCGGTTCACGCCTTCGTAACTTTTCACCTTACTGAAAGGGGACAGGAGGTGGTTGAGGCCAAAGGGTTCGTGCCGGTAACCGACTACTAACCGAGACCTCTTAGAGAATGCCTGACAGGACCGTAAAAACCTCGGACTCGGCGGCAACGTCCAAATTCGACAGGCCGCTGCTGCTGAGTCCGGGTGAGGATTTGGCGGGATATATTGCGGCAGCAGCGGGCAAAACGCTGCTGCTGGCGATTACGTGCGCATCGGTCCTGGCCGTGATTCTCATTTTCGTCTTCATCACCAAGGAGGCCTGGCCTTTTCTTGTCGGCAGCGGGTTCGGTAAACTGCTGGGCAGCGCCAGTTGGTATCCCACGGCCGAGCCGGCGGAGTTCGGCTCGCTGGCTCTGCTGGCGGGTTCGATTTACGTAACGGCAGGATCGCTGGTTATCGCCGTGCCGGCCGGCTTGCTTGCAGCAGTGTTTCTCAGTGACGTCGTCCCGTTCGGTGTGCGACAGGTCATCAAGCCGATCATCGAACTGCTGGCGGCTATTCCGTCGGTGGCTTACGGCTTTTTTGCCGTACTGGTTCTGGCGCCGTGGATGCAGAAAAACCTGGGCCTGCCAACCGGCGTCAATGCCCTGAACGCCTCGGTTATACTGGCGATTATGGCTGTCCCGACGATTATCAGCATCTCCGAGGACGCGATGACGTCGGTTGGACGGGAATTGCGCGAAGGTTCCTACGCATTGGGGGCAACGCGCGCCGAAACGCTGATCAAGGTCGTCATACCGGCGGCCCACAGCGGCATCATTGCGGCTGTCATTCTCGGCATGATGCGGGCTGTCGGCGAGACGATGGTGGTATGGATGGCCTCCGGCAATGCCGCCAGGGTCCCATCGCCCTGGTGGGACATAACACAATCGGTGCGGACCATGACCGCCACAATCGCCGGCGACATGGGCGAGACCGCCAAAGGCTCGGCGCACTATCACTGCCTCTTTGCCGTGGGCTTCATGCTGCTGGTGATTACCTTCGTACTGAACCTTACCGGAGAGTATTTTCTCTCGCGGGCCAAACGCACCAGGGGAGGCCTGCGATGAGAAAGCGTCTTCGGCTCTTTGGCGACAAGATCTTCGTGGCCGCTTCGGGCCTGTCTGTGCTGCTGCTGACCGTGGCGCTGGTGTTAGTCTTGGGACCGCTGCTTTGGCGCGGAGCCGGGGCGATAGTGTTTCGTGGCACGGTTGAATTTCGCAGGATGCAGTACGACCTGCATGGACGAGGAAAAAGAGAATCGCTGGAAGCTGAGCTCGCCGAAACCGCCCAGGCCCGCAGGAAGGTATATGACCTGCTCGACCGCTTTGCAGCCGGGATCGATACCACCAAGGCCCAGGATCAGGTCAGGCACACATACAGGCAGTTCAAAACACAACTTCGCAACAAGGTCGAAAACGGAGCAATCACATCCGAGGAAGCATCTTCGCTGAAGTATGGCGGCAAGAGGTTACGTAACTGGCTGCTGGAGGTATACGAAACGACGAATGCTCAGGAGGCGAATCGAAACCTCGATTACATACTGGCACAGGCAGACGACGAGCGGCTTGCCGGCTCGGCAGCCCGGCGGTTCTTCGAGTTGGCTGGAGCGTACCGACAGATAGTCGCTACGGTAGACCTGGCCCGCCGGCAGGAGTATGCCGGCGCGCTGGATGAAGTTCAGAAAATTATCAGAGAGCTGTTAGGTCCTCGCCCGAACGAGACGACGCCTGATTTGGCCCAGTTTCAGTACGGCGCTACCCGCTGGGGGCGAGCGCAACTTTTGCTGGATAACCTTTTGTGGGTGGAGCGGTGGGTTGCGCAGGGTCCGGGCAAGCCTCTGAAGAAGGTTCGCACCAGGCGGGCCGAGCAATTCGCCGGCACGGAGCTGGCGCCGCTGCTGCCGATGGTGCAGCAGAATCTTCACAGGATGCTGCGTCCCCGGCGGACGTTTCACTGGCGATACTTCATCGACGACAGCACACCGGGGCACTTTTTCGGCGGGGTCGGGCCGGAGATACTCGGCACGCTGCTGCTGACGCTGCTTTCGATGGTATTTGCCATCCCGCTGGGCGTAACGGCGGCTGGGTATCTGGTCGAATGCACCAGCGAGGGCCGGTTCGTACGTGTCATTCGCACGTGCATCAACACGCTGGCCGGCGTGCCCAGCATCGTATTTGGCCTCTTCGGGCTGGCGTTCTTCGTGTTGTATCTTCAGCCCAGACTCGGCCTGCCCAGGGGTTCGAGCATACTGGCCGGGGCGATGACGCTGGCTGTGCTGGTTCTTCCGGTGCTCATTCGCGCCGCGGAGGAGGCTATCCGTGCCGTGCCTCGTTCATATAAGGAAGCGTCGCTGGCATTGGGGGCGGGGAAGTTCCGGACGTTCATGACCGTTACGCTGCCGGCTGCCGCGCCGGGCATACTGACCGGCCTTATATTAAGCATGAGCCGGGCCGCCGGCGAGACCGCACCGATACTGTTCACTGCCGCAGTGGCGCTGGGACCGATTCCCAGAAGCCTCACCCAGCCTACCAGGACATTATCCTACGGCAGCTACGACATCGCTGTCGGCGACCGTCTTGCCGCGATGGTTCCGCATCAGCAGTACGGGATGGTAATGACACTGATCGTATTGGTCCTGATACTAAACCTGACGGCCATTATCATTCGCCGACGCCTGGAAGCGAAACTGCGTGGACACTGACAAGGAAAAGCACATGACGTCTTTGGATCAAACCGGCATCAGCGATGTCAAACCGATAATTGTCGAAAACAGGCAGCCCACCGTCGCCGATGGGCAACAAGACTGCTGCGACCAGATAATAACGTCAGAGAATTTTTGTCTACATTACGGCAAAAAGGTCGGCGTGCGCAATATTACAATGGACATCTACCCGTGTGCGGTGACGGCCATTATAGGCCCCAGCGGCTGCGGCAAAAGCACCTTCCTGCGCAGCATCAACCGAATGAACGATCTGATTCCCGGCGCACAAGCCAGCGGAATGCTCGCAGTCAACGGGCAGGACGTTTACAGCAAGCAGATCAACCTCGTCAATCTGCGTCAGCAGGTAGGCATGGTCTTCCAGAGGCCCAACCCCTTTCCAAAGAGCGTTTACGACAATATCTCCTATGGCCCCCGGCTTCAGGGCATCCGGAAGCGCAGCCGGCTTGACGACATTGTGGAAAAATGCCTGCGAGACGCAGCCCTGTGGCAAGAGGTGAAAGACGAATTGAAGCGCTCGGCGCTGGCGCTTTCAGGCGGGCAACAGCAGCGACTTTGCATCGCAAGGGCGCTGGCGACAGGGCCTAAGGTGCTGCTTATGGACGAACCGTGCTCGGCGCTGGACCCCGTCGCCACCGGAAGGGTTGAACAGTTAATCCGCACACTAAAAAGCGATTATACAATCGTAATCGTTACGCATAACATGCAGCAGGCTGCCAGGGTCTCGGACCGTACCGCGTTTTTCTGCCTGGGAGACCTTATCGAGTATGGCTTGACACGTGATGTTTTTACAAATCCGGTCAACAGGCAGACAGAGGACTACATTACCGGCCGATTCGGCTGATATGGAGTGAGAACATGGCTGAACTTCAAGATCGCCTGGAAAAACTGCTGCTTAGGCTTGACCTGATGGGTATGCGGGTCGAACAGGCCCTGGCAGACGCCTTGCAGGCGGCGCAAGACGGCGACGCCGAGGCGGGGCGAAAGGTGGACCGGCAAGACTCGACAATCGACCAGCAAGAGGTGGAAATCGAGCAGGAGTGCATCCGCCTGCTTGCCCTTTATCAGCCGGCGGCTGTCGACCTGCGGACGATTTGCACCGTAATCAAGGTCAACAGCGACCTGGAGCGCATCGCCGATCTCGCAGCCAGCATCGGCAGGCGGGTAAAACACATTGTCGCAAACGACGTCGACTTCAGCAGGTACGACTCGTTCAATGCACTTGTCGCAACTGCCACCGATATCCTTGGCCGGACCGTCCGGTCGCTCCGCGCCAATGGCTCAACCGGCATCCAGGCCGTAATCAACTTTGATGACCAAGTCGATGATGCTTACAGATTATTCGTCCGAAGCGTCCTGGACACCGAAGACCAGAAAATCGGAGGGGCCGAAGCCGCAATGACCCTGATTAACGTGGCTAAAGCCCTTGAACGAATCGGCGACCTGTGCACCAACATCGCCGAGGACATTATCTTCCTGCGGACCGGTGACATCGTGCGTCATGCCGATGCTTTCGAGGCAGATTCGACGTGAAAAACAGGAAGGCGAAAATCCTCTTTCTCTGCACGCGCAATTCCTGTCGCAGCCAAATGGCGGCCGGCTGGGCCAGGCTGCTGCTGGCCGATAGTTTTGAATCCTACTCCGCCGGCATCAGCTCAGGCGAGCTGGACGCCCTGGCCGTCGAGGTCATGGCCGAAGTCGGCGTGGATATATCCGGATGCCGCTGCAAGCACATCGACGAACTACACGCGATAGATTTCGATTACGTCGTAACCGTCTGCGGCCATGCCCGCGAAGCCTGCCCGACGCTGCCGGGCCGGGCAAAGGTCATTCACAAAGGCTTCGACGACCCGCCGGCACTGGCGAAGGATGCAAAAACCAAGCAACTTGCCCTTAGTCATTACAGGCGGGTCAGAGACGAGATACGAACGTTCATAGAAAAACTGCCGCAGACGCTGCTGTCTTAGCGCTTAATTCACGGGGGCTTAATACTCACTTTACACTCCTTTGGCACACTAAGCCCGGCTAGAGGGCCTG
>JAXIHJ010000043.1:0-10910 GCA_034189755.1 Planctomycetota bacterium | reverse complement strand
CTTCCGTGTGGTCGGCGGCGTAGGCCATCTTTCGGGCAAGGTGCCTGCTGACCCACGTCGGCGAGTCCTGGCCGTACAGGCGAAAGAACCGTTCCAGCCCTTCGGTAAGTTCGGCCACGTCGGCTTCGGGCAGGTCGGCGTGGCTGCTTGATATCGGCATGACGGCCCAGACGGCGGCCGACTTTATCCGCAGCAGCTTGGCGGAGGCGACCGTCTCGGCCACGACGAGCGGCGGCTCGCCTGGACTGTTGTCGGCCGGAACGTATACCACGGCGCTTCTCGCGGCACAGAACGCGGCGTAGTTGACGCACAACTGCCCGGCCATCAACAGGGTCGACTGAATCATGATCAGCACGAGCATCAGTGCAATCGGCAGCGCCAGGGCGAACTCGATGATGGCTGCGCCTTCCTGGCCGCCGGGCCGGCTGCGCCGTGCAGCGCCCAGGCGCAGAAGGACCGCACCGATTACCGCCAGAAACACCACAGACGCAATCGCCACAATCGCACAGGTAACGAACAAACGGCCCGCGGAGGCGCGGCCCAGCCATAGCGCACCTGCACAAAGTCCTCCGCCCAGCCCAGCCATAGCCATGGCTGGGCTTTTGGCCGTTGCTGCGCTGCGATGTCTCTCGCCTCTTGGCATATTGTCATATTCCCAGCATCAGTTTGCCGGCCACGGTGCCGCGGAAGATTATTTCCACAAGCGCTGCCGCCGAGCCGATGCACAGCGCCAGGCCGAACGGTATCTTCGGGCTGTCGGCGGCGGCGGGGTCGGCCGGTCTGCTCGGCGTCAGCAGGAGCAGGCCGAACCGCACAACTCGTTTTATCGTCCGCCACGTGATGCGCCTTGCAATCATGACGATCACGGCCATGACTGCGGCGACGATAAAGCCGTAGAACATCGCCGCCAGTGCAAATCGCCAGCCGGCCAGCGCGCCAACGGCGCCCATGAGCTTCGCGTCGCCGCCGCCGATGCCGCCCGCCAGCCAGGCAACCAACAGCGGCAAAAAACCCATCGCCAGCCCGCCCAGCGAACCGGCAAGCCCGATGGCCTTATCTCCGCCGGCCAGTCCGCCGGCCAGCGTATGAACGGCCAGGGCGATTACTATCGCCGGGTAGGTCAGCCAGTTATAAACCTTGCCCGACCGCAGGTCCGTCACCGCGGCTACGAGCAGTACGACGGCCAGAACGCCCACATGCCACTTTTCGGCAATCACCGGCCACATGTCGGCCCCTCCGACGTACGCACTTACAGGTCCGCCGGGTCGGTGCCCTCAGACCCGCCTCGGATATCCTCGTAGATCTCACCGACCCACTTGGAGATATCCTTCCAGAACCAGATAACCACCAGCAACAGCGGTAGTGCGACCGCGGCGATGACCAGGATGTATTCCACCATGTCGGCGCCCTGTTCGTCGCGGTGCAGAGCCTTAAGCCGGCGGCTCATTCGCAATGCAAAGTTCTTTATCATGCTCGATTCCCTTTCCTTCTCAGGCCAATCGCTTTTCGTTGCGCCCCGCCGAAGCCTCTACGGCATCGGCAGGGTTTCCAGAAACGTAACCATTCGGTAGTACTCCGCCAGGATCGACAGCAGCAAGCCGAAGACATAGGCCATGGGCAGGGCAAAACACGCCAGCAGCAGTGCCCATTCGACGGTCGTCTGGCCGGTCTGGTCGCAACCGAACCGGCACGTGTTGTCCGACGTCCTGTCCATAGGCGCGCCTTTTAACCGCCCGAAAAGATTTTACTCGTCAGGTCCCATGAATCCCGGAGTATGCGGACCTTCGGCTCGTCGGCGAAGCTGGAGCGGCATTGTGTCCATTTCAGCGAGCCGCGTCCGGCCTTGCCCTCGGCGCCGGCGTCAAGCTCGTAGATGAACATGTCCTGCAAGTTGTACCGCCCGTCATCTGTCAGCGGCAGCACCTCGGAGACCTGGGTCAGCCCGCGCCGGCCGTCGTTGAAGCGCGTAACCTGCACGATAACGTCGATGGCTGAGGCGATCTGCGACCTTAGCGCGTGCAGCGGCAGCTCGACCTTGTTCATTATCGCCAGTGTCTCCAGGCGGTTAAGCGCGTCCATCGCGACGTTGGCGTGCAGGGTGGACATGCTGCCGGCGTGCCCGGATGTCATGGCCTGGATCATCTCCAGCGCCTCGCCGCCACGCACCTCGCCGATAATGACGCGGTCAGGCCTAAGCCGCAGCGAAGACCGGAACAAGTCGCGTATGGTTACCTCGCCACGGCCCCAGCGGTCCGGCGGGCGAGTCTCCAGCGCGACGACGTGGTTCTGCTGCAACTCAAGCTCGGATGAGTCCTCTATAACCACGATTCGCTGATTGGCCGGAATAAAACCGCTGAGCACGTTCAGAAGCGAGGTCTTGCCGCTGGACGTGCCGCCGGCTACGAGGATATTTTTGGCGGCCTGGACGCAGATTTTGAGATATTCCATCGCCTGCGGCGTCCATGAGCCAAGCTCCAGCAGGTGTTCGGCGTCGAACATGGCCTTGGAAAACTTGCGGATGGTCATGCACACGCCGGTGCGGCACAGCGGCGACAGCACCACGTGCACCCGGCTTCCGTCAGGCAGGCGCGAGTCTATCAGGGGCCGGTCACCGGTCAGCCGCTTGCCGGTGTACTGAAGCACGTTGTTCACAGCCGCCATCAGGGCCTCTTCGTCCTCGAACACCGCGTCGGTCTTGACGAGCCGGCCGGCGCGCTCAACGTAGATTTCCCCAGGCGCATTGACCATGATTTCCGAAACGGCCGGGTCTCGCAAAAAAGGCAGTATCGGCGCCAGGAAATGGTCGATCGTCGCCTCGAAAATATTCGCTTTCGCCATTGTGCTTTCCGTCCCTGCGAACCTTCTATATGTTAAGTCGTTGCTTCGGCAGCAACAAGTTGAATCAAACTTTGGGAACCTTGCGGCCGGCGGGCGCGAGGCGTACAATTCGCACGACGCAGCCCGGAGAGGTGCCAGAGCGGCTGAATGGGCCGGTTTCGAAAACCGGTGTGCCTTAGGGTACCGTGGGTTCGAATCCCACCCTCTCCGTTTATACAGGCCGTACCGTCAACAGAAGACGCGGCATGATCAACCGCATATTATTTTCAATTACCAGGTGGGTACTTTGGCTGCGATACCGGATTCGCGTTCGCGGGCTGGAGGAGATCGGCCGAAGGGGTGCAACCGGTATCGTTTTTTTGCCTAATCATCCGGCCCTGATTGATCCGGTCATCCTGATGTCGATGCTGTATGAGCGGTTTTCGCCGCTGGCCCTGGCGGACCGGAATCGGATCGATCGATTTTTCATTCGCTGGGTGGCCGGCCGGATCGGTGTCCAGCCGATACCCGACCTGGCCAGGCATGGCCCGGGCGGCCGGGACGAGGTTGCACGCGGTCTGGGCGAGTGTATCGAGCAACTCAGGAACGGCCGAAACCTGCTGCTGTACCCGGCCGGCCGGATTAGCCGGCATGGAACCGAAGAACTCGGCGGCAACAGCGCAGTCGAGACGATTCTCAGGCAGGCGCCGCAGGTGCGGGTCGTTCTGGTGCGGACCAGCGGGCTGTGGGGCAGCGGGTTTTCATGGGCCGGCGGCAGGGAGCCGAACGTCGCCCACCTCCTGAGGAAAGGGGTCGTATCGCTGCTGGCCAGCGGTGTCTTTTTCGCGCCGCGCCGTGAGGTAACCATCGAATTTCGCGAGCCGGACGACCTGCCGCGAGAGGACGATCGAACGGCTCTGAACCGCTACCTGGAAGAATTCTACAATACCGGTGTGCAGCTCAACACATACGTTCCTTTCACGATTTGGCGGCGAGGCGCCCCACGCCGGCCGCCCGCGCCGGCATTGCGGCAAGCCGCCGGCCATGCCGAGGCCGTACCCCAAGCCACGCGACAAATCCTGACTGAATACCTGCGCGAACTATCGGGCAAGCGGGCGATTCACGAGACCGACCTGCTCGCGCGAGATCTCGGGCTGGACAGTTTGGCCCGGGCCGACCTGCTGGTGTTTCTCGGCAGGGAGTTCGGCTTTGCCGGTGGCGACGTCGATTCGCTGTTGACCGTCGGCGACGTGATGCTGGGGGCATGTGGCGAGTCGTTTATTTCTCATCCCGCCGAGTTGATGCCCGTGCCGCAGAAATGGTTTTCCGATCTGGCCGACGACCGGAGCGTCTCAATTTCCGATGGCGGGACCGTCATGGAGGCGTTTTGGGCCCAGGCCAGCCGCACGCCCGACCGGCCCGCATGCGCCGACCAGAGCAGCGGTGTTAAGACATATCGCGATCTCATACTGGCGATCATGCTGCTCAAAGACGAGATCTCCGACTTGCCGGGCCGGCGTCTTGGCATCATGCTGCCGGCCGGCGTTACAGCCGACATCGTCTACCTGGCAACGCTCTTTGCCGACAAGACGCCGGTAATGGTCAACTGGACAGTCGGCGCAAGGAACATTCTCCACACGCTGGAAGTCGCAGACGTACGGCGGGTGCTTACGGCACAGGCGCTTCTCGATAAGCTTCGGTCGCAGGGGGTCGATCTGGGCCAGGTCGAGGGCCGGCTGGTTATGCTTGAGACGTTCGTCGGGAAGATTCCATTGGCCAAAAGGTTGTGGGCCTGGTTGCGCAGCCGTTTTGGCCGGCGAGGCTGGGCCTGCCTGGAGGGCGTCTGCGACCGGGCGGGTAAGGAGGTATCCGAACCGGCCGTCATTTTGTTTACCAGCGGCTCGGAGTCCATGCCGAAGGTCGTGCCGCTAAGCCACACGAACCTGCTGACGAACCTGCGCGACGTGCTTCAGGTGATAAGTATTCGGCGGGACGAACGACTGGCTGGCATTTTGCCGCCGTTTCATTCATTTGGCCTGACGGTCGGCGTGCTGCTGCCGCTTTGCTGCGGGATGCCAGTGGTGCATCATGCGAACCCCAACGACGCGGCGGGCCTGGTGCAGATCATAAAGGCCTACCGCCCAAGCCTGCTGATCGGCACGCCGACGTTCCTTGGCGGGATCGTGCGTGCGGCTTGCGGCGATGAACTCCGTTCGCTTCGACTGGCGGTAACCGGCGCGGAAAAGTGCCCTGAACGTGTGTACTCCGCCCTGGTGAGCCGATGCCCGCAGGCGGTCGTTCTTGAAGGCTACGGCGTTACCGAGTGTTCGCCGATTATATCGGTCAGCGAAGAAGCCGCCCCCCGGCCTTTTACCATCGGCAAGGTCCTGCCGTCGCTGGAATATGTCGTAGTGCACGCCGAAACCTTACGGCAAGTTCAGCCCGGCGATATGGGCGTGCTGCTGGTTCGCGGCCCGAGCGTTTTTGAAGGATACATGAGTTCCGAAGGCGCCCGGCCCTTCGTCGCATTCGAAGGCGAGCAATGGTATCGGACCGGCGACCTGGTAAGCGAGGATGCCGATGGGGTGCTCACTTTCCTCGGCCGACTGAAGCGATTTGTCAAGATAGGCGGAGAAATGATCTCCCTGCCGGCGATCGAGTCGGTGCTCTGCCGGCATTATGCGCCGCGGGAGACCGGGCCGACAATCGCCGTCGAGGCCACCAGCTCCGAAGCACGACCTGAGTTGGTGCTGTTTACAACGGCGGCGGCGGAAGGCTCGATGGAACAGGATGAAATTCGTCAGGAGGCGAACCGGTTGATCCGGGCCGAGGGGTTCTCGCCCTTGCACAACATTCGTCGCGTCGTCCACGCGGATGAGATTCCGGTAATGGGCGCCGGAAAAACAGACTACAAGAAACTGAAAGAACTTCTCTAAACTCGATGACCCGGGCAAGAAAAATCGGGGCCGAACCTGCCGGTTCGACCCCGATTAAAAGCGTCACAATTTACATGCTGCGTCTACTACTGGCCGCATGACGACTCACAAGGCCCTTTGGCATCGTCTTGACCTTCCTTGGGCTTGTCAGGGCAGCATTCATCCGGCTTCTTTTCTTCTTCGGGTTTCTGGCAGCATTTTTTCTCTTCGTCGCACATAGTTTTCTCCCTAGGAAAAATATCCCTTTAACAGTGTCGACATCTGTCGGCAAAAGCCGAGGAAACACACTTTATGTTTAGCTACTCTTGAATTTTGCGGGTTTTTTTATCGCCTTTAACGGAGGCCTTCTTCTGTTGCTGTTCCAGCTCTGCAATCTGGGCTTCCAGTTGACGGACCTTGCCCTGGAGCTCCGCGATTGTCGCCCCACGGTCGGCAAGCTGTTTTTGCAGGGCGACCTGGGCCTCGGTCATCTTTTTCAGCTCGGCGTTGAGCTTCTGGTTGTTCCGCTTGGCGGCCTGGGCCTCTTTAGTCGCCGCGGCGCCGGCTTTGCCGAGCTTGGCGAGCTGGTCTGAGAGTTCGGCGTTTTTGGCCTTCGTGGCCTGAATCTGATCTTGAAGAGTCTGCTTCTCGCTGGTATGGGCCGCCTGGGCATCACGCAGGGTCGTCAGGGTTTCGGTCAAAAGCGTCTTCGTCTTCGATAATTTGTCGCTGGTGGTTTTCAGGTCGGCCATTGTCTCAGCGAGTTCTTCCCGGCACTGGGCCAGCTCGATAACCGTTGCGTTATACTCAGACTTGCGTACGCATCCGGTGAGGGCAAACAGGCCGATGACTATCGCCAGTAGCGATGCAACCAGCTTAAGGTGCGTCATTGTGATTCTCCTTTCCCACGGGCACAAAGCCCCATGTTAATCGCACCAGGCTTCGAATGCCAAGTCGCCCGGAGGATTCATTACAACGAAAGTATACAGGCGGCAAAAGCTGTGTCAACCACACAGGCGGACTAAATGCGTTAAAGATTTCGGCCTGCATAATACGATAAATAAGCAGGACAAGAAAATATCCCGCTGCACTCCAATGGTGGTGCAGGTCTCCCTCCGCCTGCACCTTAGGGTGTGGCCATCGGGCGATGCTAAGGTCTCCCTCCGCCTAGGCGTCGCCCTTTTTTTTCTGCCCTGAAGACCCTTGCCCCCGGTAACTCTATAGAAAGGGCCAGAACGCTGCGGCCGCCAGAGGCTTTCCGCTGCACCAGCCCGGAGCCGCCGCTTCCGGCCCACCCATATTTTCGGCCAGATTCGCCGGCGCCTTAGGTAGCGAAAACGGAAAATATCCGCCATGAAGAGGGGCCTGTACAGGAACCCGTCTTATAAACGGAGAGGGCGGGATTCGAACCCGCGGTACCCGAAGGTACACGGCATTTCCAATGCCGCCCGATCGGCCACTCCGGCACCTCTCCTGGAACAGGCGCCTTACTATATCAGTTCGTATGCGACGTACAAGCGCCCACTGGCCCTCCGGTTGCGCGACGGAAAATAAAAAAAGGCTAATTTACAATTTGCAACGGGCGGTTCCTACGTTACCTTGGGCCGTTTCCAATCGGCAAGACATGGCCTGGCTAATACTGCTTCTGATCTTCGGTGTCTTCGCATGCTCGACGGCCGTGATTTTCATCAAGGTCTGCGGCATTCACCCGGTGCTGCTGGCGGCGTATCGGCTGATAGTAGCCGCACTGGTGCTGGCACCATTGTTCCTGCGCGACCTGCGTCGGCATCGCAACCGTTACGGCCTGGCGGAGCTTCGAAAGTCATTACTGCCGGGCGTGTTGCTGGCGGCGCACTTCACCTTGTGGATTATCGGCGCCCGGATGACGCTGGCGGCCAACGCCGCGCTGATCGTCAACATGGTCCCGGTCGTCATGCCGTTTCTGCTGTACCTGCTGGTCCGCGAGAGGCTTACCCGAGGCGAGGGCCTTGCCACGATAGTGGCGATGGCGGGCGTAGCCGTACTGGCCGGGGCGGATTACCACGGCGGGACCGGGAACTTCCTGGGCGACGTGGTCTGCTTCGCCTCGATGCTACTGCTGGCGGTATACCTGGCGATGGGCCGGCGAAACCGCGATTTCCCGACAGTCTGGCTTTACGTGGTGCCCCTGTACGCCGTGGCGGGGCTGGTTTGCTTCGCGGCGTCTTTGTTCTTCACCAGCCCGCTGGCGGTTGAATCGTCGCAGGACCTGATGCTGGCCGGCGCTCTCGGCATAGTGCCGACGGTGATGGGCCATTCGATTATGAACTATTGCATGAGGCACATTCGCGGCCAGGCCGTCAGTGTCGCCAACCTGGGACAGTTTATCTTCTCCGGCGTCATGGCGTTCTTCCTGCTGGCCGAGGCGCCGCAGTGGACATTCTACGCAGCCTGCCCCCTGGTGATTACCGGTGCTGTCTGGGCCTTGCGGTCCATGCCCGCAAGAACCTTGTAAGTCCTCAGCAGCACGAAGGTCTCGTACAACGGTTTACCTTTTGGCGTCCGTTCCATATACTTCGGCGAATGTCGAAGACATCCCAAACCTTGATGAACATGTACGATGCCATGCGGCGGCGATGGGGTAATCAGGGCTGGTGGCCCACCACCTGCGGGGCGGACAGGCCAGGCAACACGCCGCTGGAAATCTGCGTCGGGGCAATACTCACACAGAACACCAACTGGCAGAACGTCGAGAAGGCGATCCGAAATCTGAACGCCGCCGATTGCATGAGTGTCCTGGAACTTCATGCCAAGCCGCAAGCGGAATTAGCGGAGTTAATCAGGCCCGCGGGTTACTTCAATGTTAAAGCAAAGAGACTGAAAAACTTCATCGCGCACGTCCATGAAGGTTTCGGCGACGACATCGAGGCGTTTCTCGATCGCAGTGTCTCGACATTGAGGCTGGAGTTGCTTTCGATAAACGGCGTCGGGCGAGAGACGGCCGACAGCATCATTCTCTACGCAGCCGGCAAACTCTCTTTCGTAGTGGACGCCTACACGCACCGCATACTGCTGCGGCACGGGCTGATCGGGCCGGAAGACGACTACGAAACCATCAAGGATCTGTTCGAATCGTCGCTGCCGGACGACGTTGAACTCTGGAACGATTATCACGCCCAGCTTGTAGCCGTCGGTAAGAGTTTCTGCCGCCCCGCCGCACGCTGCGCCGACTGCCCGCTGGAAGAATTTCCACACGATGCCGAGGCAGGCAGCAGTGGTTATTAGCGCGGCTGCGGCGGGTCGAAGCTCAGCACGTAGTGCATGTCCTGCTCGTCCGTGCCGTCGCCGATGGTCTGTACCCAGCTCATCGGACGGACGGACCAGTCGGCCAGCAGGTAGTTAGACGTATCGCCGTGCCGGTCCTTCTTGATCAGCCCTTCCCAGACGGATTGCGCTTTCCAGGCGGGGTAGCCCTGGTGAACCAGCGCGCCGCCCTCGTCGGCCCGCTCGGAGACGACAATCCTCTCGCCGGGGTGATCCACCTCGTCGTGCCTCTTTGCGAACGCGAACATCCCGTTGAAGATGTAGCTGTCGATTTTCCTCTTCAGGCCCGGATTGAAAGGATCGTCCACCTCCTCATCTCCGTGCGGATCGGACGGGCAGACCATGTTCTCACGCTCAAAGCCGAACGGCAAAAGATACTGCCACCATTCCTGCTCCGGCGGCAAGGGGTTTTCGTAATCATCTCCGTGGACGACCGGGAAATAATCGTTACAGTCGGCCGCGTAGAACATCAAGCCGTGCCCCATGTATTTCATGTGCACGCTGCACTTCGCTTCTCGCGCCAACTCCCTGGCTTTGTTGAGCGAGGGCAGCAGTATGGAAACCAACAGGGCGATGATGGCAATGACCACTAAAAGTTCGATTAATGTGAACGCGTTGCGTCTGGAAACCCCTGATGGCGTCGGCGGAAGCATGTAAAACTTCTCTATCAGTCCGTTACTTGTTTCTGGAACATACCAGCCGAAATTCGTGGCACCTGTTGCATTCGGTCAGGAAGTGATCAGCGGCGAATTCCTGCCAGTGCCTTTTCTGATTAGGCGTCAAAACCCCTGTGCCCCCACAGACGGGACAGGCGTTATCGAGTGCAGCTAGGACCGCTTCACGAATAAACTTCGAGCGGTTGGGCACTCCACTTATCGCCCGCAGCAAAGATTCGTCCGCCTTGAACGTAATGATTTCCGCCTTGAGCTTTCTTTTGGTCATTTTTCCTTTCCCGCTATGACACGTCCCGGACAGCAGTATTATTACATTGTATTACCTACACTGCAACACTCGTTTACAGAAAATTCTGGAATCTTTCGAGAGGGCAAAGCAACTATGCTCAGGCGGGTGGCTAGGCATTAACTAGCCGCCATCGCGATAATTAATTGGCGATGGTATTACTCCATGGCGGGCTGCAATTCGGGCACGTCCTGGCCGGTCCATGGCGGCTGGAGATACTGGTGCCGCATGCGCCGCCGGACGGACATGTCCAGGTCGCATACCCTTACCACGCGGTCGCGGCCAGCTTCTTTGGCGTACAGCAACGCCTGGTCGGCGAAGTACATCAGCATTTCAGGGTCGGTAATTTCGGCGTCGGACGGATACGTAGCCGAGCCGATTGATATCGTAACGTGAATGTGCTTTTTGAAGACGATGAACTTTCTGGCATAGACTTCCGCGCGGATTCGCTCTGCGAATGCGGCGGCCTGTTCGTTGTCGGCGTCGGGCAGTATGACGGCGAACTCCTCGCCGCCTATACGGGCCACCACGTCTGATTCCCGAACGGACTGTGTAAAGATGACGGCCAGTTCCTTCAGTACGTAGTCGCCGCTGGGATGGCCGAAGGAATCGTTGATTAGCTTGAAGTGGTCCGCGTCCATCATCAGCAGGCTGAGCGTCTGGCCGTACCGCTTGGCGACGCGGAAGCTGTGGACCAGGATGTCCTGGAACGCCCTGACGTTCTGCGCGTGTGTCAGCGGATCGGTGGTGGCCAGGACGCGCAGATGGGCGTTGTCCCTGCGAAGCTTCGCCAGAAGCTCCCGTTCACGGCGAAGCGACTGCTGAAGCGCCGCACGGGAAGCCGCCAAGTTCTCGTTTAATTCCTTCAGCCGCAGTTGCGCGCGTATGCGGGCCGACAGCTCCCGGCCTGAAATC
>JAXIHJ010000042.1:0-6948 GCA_034189755.1 Planctomycetota bacterium | reverse complement strand
GCTGGCGCTCGGTTTTAAGAACGGGCGGACCTACACGCACCATCGCGGCGCCGTCGTCAAGGCTGTAGCGGTTGTAGGCGTCCAGCAGCGACTCATCGACCCGCACATCATAGCCAGCCAGCAGTTCGGCATAAGCGGCGACGCCGGGGTCGCGCAGGAGGACGGCGAGCTGGCCCGGCTGGATGGGCTTAAGACCCTGGCGGCGTGGATCTTTGTCAAGCGGCGCCGCGGCGATAGGCCTAAATGCCTCGATGACCTGTGCAGTTGTGCCGGCCGGCGGAGCGCCGAGCAGGCGCTGCATTTCCGCCGCCCAGCGCTGCTTATAGACCTTGTGCATCTCGTCAGTGGTCTGGCCCATCTTGGAAAAAAATATCCAGCCGAGGTCCTTGTAAAGGATAAGCGATCTCGGGTTCAGCGGTATGCCGTTGTCCCGCAGCAGGCGGATACCGTTGGAGACCCACATCCAGCGTTCCGCCGGCGTATGGGTGGCTACGGAAATATTCCAGGCCATGTTCCACGAATGAAAGCTCCAGACGCCGGCGAAGCGAGGCTGGAACTTGCATATCAGCTCGGCCAGTTGCATGGCGTCGAAAAATCGCCCCTGGTTCTTGAGCTGCTCGGCGCGTATCCAGAGATAGTTGACCAGCAGCGCCCGCAGGCCGCCCGGTGCGGTCGTCAGCAGGGCCACCTCGGGATGGTTCTGCGCCACGACGTCGCCGGGCGAGGTGAATTCCTGCTGCTGCCTCTGCTGCTGCATCGGGCCCTGAAGCAAGCCCGCCGCAACGAGCAGGCCGCAGGCAACTGCGAACCAGAGACACTGTGCTATCCACGGCCTAACCGACATTAAATCCGCTCCTAAATCTGAACGCGGGCCAATTCTCGTCTGTGGAAAATCCAGCAGCCGGCGGCCAGGATCAACATCGCCCGCACGCCGATCGATACGGCCGCCGCTTCGCCAACGGTAGCCCAGGCTATATTCATACCGTCCACCAACGTATTAGCCGGCGACATCCGGCCCAGGTCGGGCAGTAACACCGCCATTATCTTTACGGTGTAATGCCCCAGCCAGACCATGGCGTCGCTTCCGGCTCGAAGCTTCACTGCATCAATCAGAAACTCTCTGGCTACCGCAAACGGCAGCAGCCCGCAGAGCACTAAAAGGCAGCCGACGGAAAACGACAGAAAGCTGCCGGCAAAAACACCCAGCGCCGCCAAAAAAATCAGGTTAAACAAGATCATCAGCACCCCTCGAATGAAATTCCACTCAAAGCCGCCAATCTGGTAGAGCACGGCGACGTCGTCGTTCAGGATAGTTACGCTGGCGCGCGTCAGGTTGATGAAACGCACCTCGGTTCGGCCGGCCTGGTCCACCAACCGGGCCGAGACCGTCAGTGTAGCCGGTATTTTCGACGAGTCGGTGCGTGAATCCTGATAATACAGCCCTGTCGTGGGATTCCACACGTGCCACGCGCTGCGGACGATACTGTCCGGCAGCCTGGTAGCCGGAGACGCCTTATAAACAATCTGGATGGTCGGATCGACAACGATGTCAACCTTCCGGCCCGGGGTGAATTTCGCAAACCCGCCGCGCAAAGCGTCTTCCTGAGAAAACAACACGTCGAAGCTGCTGTCGGCAAGGCGTCGCACCCGCCCGTCCATGCCGCTGATTCGGACCGGCCCGTCGAATACCAGGCGACCAAGCACAGCCGCTTCGGTGCGGATTCGGGCCAGGCGCGCCTTGTGATTTACATTCAGCAGTTCACCCTTGCCGTATGTCTCGCTGCCGGTTGTGTCCACGCCGCTGAAGCGCCATCGCAGCGAGCGACCCGGCCCGGCCGACTGCATCTGCTCGGTAATCTGCTTATTGATTTCAGCAGCCAGTTGGGCCTGGGCCTGCTGGTGGTTAAGCCTCTTCTGCGCCATATACGTCTCGACCGCAGGTTCGTATTGGCCCTGCTCCTTCAGGCGGTCGATTCTTCGTTTAACGAATGGGGCCGTATCGAACGGTGTCGGCGAGATGCGATCTCGGGCCGTAAAAATTTCCGTCTCGACGGCGCGGCGGTCGTTGGCATTCAGCGTTTCACCGCTGCGCAGATACTGCGCCACCGCGTAGATTACCGTTGCGGCAATCGCCAGCAACACCACGTTCAGCAGTACGACGCCGCACCATCGCCCGATGATGTACTGCCAGCGGGCTAGCGGCTTGGTGACGACCGTGAATATCTGCTTTTTGCGAACGTCGTCGCTGACGACGGCGACGGCGAGGAACACCGTCACCAGGCTCAGCAGGAGGTTCACCACGGACGTGCTGTAAGCCAGGAATGTCCTGATTCGCCCGGCGAGTGTGCCGTCGCCTTTCATCATGAACGGCATTGCGGACAGGGCTACCGCCAGCAGGACGATGAACAGCCCCGCCACCTTCATCCTCAGGCATTGGGCAAAGGTATATCTGGTGACGGCCCAGATGCTTCGCATCGGTCAGTGATCCTCCCGGCCCGCCTCGGACCCGTCGTTCACCAGATCATCGATAATTTTCTGATCAACCGGATCTGCCCGGCGTGCGGGCCTTGGGGCGGGTGGTTTAGGCCGGCCGGGGCGCCTTTCGGGCCGGTCCGGCTTGGTGGGCGCAACCAGCTCTTCCAGCACCCGGCCTGCCGGTTCGTCCTTGGTGGCGGCGGTTTCGGCAGGAGGTTTGTCTTGCGGCGGCGCGTCGACGTGCGGAGCGGCCGAGACCAACTGCTCGATGACCGCCCTGCCGAGATCGGCCGGACCGGCACGTAAAAACTCGGCGACCTCGCCGCCGACAACCACGCCACCGGCCTCGTCGCGTTTTTCCTGGGCCTGTTGCACGATTCGGAGGAAAAGGTCCTCGAGCTTGTCTCGCGGCGTGGCCACGTCGATAATTTCTCTGCCGGCCGCCTCCAGCATCGTCCGAACCCGCTCCACCATCGCCGCATCCAGTTGCTCTGTGGTCAGTTGCGTGTAAGCTTGCCGGCCCAGCAGCTCGTTGACCTTGCCCAGCGATCGCTGCCTGCCTGCGTACAGAATGCACACGCGGTCGCAGACATCTTCGACGTCGGCCAGCAGATGACTGGACAGCAACACCGTTTTGCCTCGCTCGCCGAGCGTGCGGATTAGATCCTTTATCTGTTTCGTTCCGATGGGGTCAAGCCCACTGGTAGGCTCATCGAGTATAAGCAGGTCGGGGTCGTTAATCAGCGCCTGGGCCAGGCCGATCCGCCGCTGCATGCCTTTGGAATACTCGCCCACGCGGCGATAGGCGACGCTCTTCAGGCCGACCATATCAAGCAGCATTTCGATGCGTCGGCGCCGCTGCCTGGCCGGCAAGCGAAACAGCCGCCCGTAATAGTCCAGCGTCTCGGTCGCATCCAGAAAAGGATACAGATACGATTCTTCCGGCAGGAAGCCTATCCGCGATTTGACCACCACGTCCGTGGGCGGCCTGCCGAACACTGCAATCCGCCCGCGGGTCGGAAACAGCAGCCCCAGAATCATCTTCAGCATGGTGGTCTTGCCGGAACCGTTCGGCCCCAGCAATCCGAATACCTCGTTCGCCCCGATTTCCAGGTCCAGTTCCTGCACGGCTGTAACCTTTTCGCGAAGCCAAAAGTCGCGAAAGGTTTTTGAAACCTTCACAGCCGAGATCACCGCCGGGTCTGTTTGAACCATCTGCATTCTCTAGACGCGCCGAAACCGCGCGCCGAACGGGATTACCTGGATTTGTCTTCGGTTTCCTTCTGCTTTTCGACTTTCAGGCGCTGGCGAAGTATTTCATCCGCTATTGCCTGTGGACGTTTGATCCGGTAGACGGTTTTGCCCTTGCCCGGCGGGAAGTATATCTTCTCGACCTGTGCGGCGCTGAGAATTTCCTCGCGCGCCACCGCCCAAAGCCGATGGAGCATGAACTGTTTGTTTTTTCGATACTCCGGCAACAACTCGTTGAACCGGTCAGCCCGGCTCTTGACTCGTTCACGGACCTCGGTCTGATAGCTTTTGGCCTCGG
The DNA here is from genome assembly GCA_034189755.1 of Planctomycetota bacterium. Classification (GTDB taxonomy): domain Bacteria; phylum Planctomycetota; class Phycisphaerae; order SM23-33; family SM23-33; genus JAXIHJ01. The sequence continues at coordinate 2,924 of JAXIHJ010000042.1, read as the reverse complement.
CGAGAACCTGGCTGGCCTCACCGCCGGTGGTGCTGCTCAGAAGAATACGGTCGATTTGCTTCAGCAGGTCATCGGCCTCGGCCGTATCGGCTGAGGCCCGTGCCTTTTCGTATTGTCCGATAAGATCATACGGCTCGGCGGCGTCGTACCGTTCGGACCGGCTGAACCGGCTCGGATCGCCGACGAGCTTTCGATAGTTGGGGCCTGCTGCGTCGTTAAGTGTTTTTTCAGCCTCGCTCATGGCGGCGTACTTGAGTTTTTCGGCCTTGCTGACAGCCGTCTGCGCCTGGCTGTAAGCCGGCAGCGCCCTCAGCGGCCAGGTCGTGCTGGTCAACAGCACCTTGTTGATCCTCAGGCCGGAGCCGATTCCGTCCAGCTCGTCTTGTGCCAGGCGAAGCACATCAGCGGCAAAGGCGTCGCGTTCGGTCCGCTGCAAGCCGTCCACCGTCCGTGTCGCGGCGGCGCGAATCGCAGCCTTGCAGACTGCCGAGCGGATAACCTCGATTTTCGGGTCCACCGTTACATCGCTTTGCGTTACGGGGGCCTGCGTAACGTACTTGCTGCCGACGTGCCGCCGGAAATCCACGGCATTGTGAACCATGTAAGTACACGTCAGCCTCACGTGCAGCAGGCCTCGATCGCCCGTCAGCAGCGCCCCGTCCCAGATCGGGCGAAGCCCCTCACCTGAAACCCGACGCGACAGCAGGTCTTTGGTTTTGTCGGCAGCGGTTTCATGCATCCAGAAATCATCCACAACCAATGACTGCTCTTTAGTGCTGACAATGTCAATCTCGCCGATGGGGAACGGCCAGGTATAGGCCAGGCCCTCTTCGGCCACGCTTGTAACTCGGCCGAAGAGCTTCTTGACGCCGACTTCCTGCGGCTCTATGAACCTGATGCCGGTCGCCAAAAACGCTATCGACACGCCGATCATAATAACCGTCAACAATCGGAAGCTGACGCGCAATGCGTCGGCCAGGCTTTCGCCGGCCGGATCAACCTGCACGCCCGCCGCCTCGACCGGCCTGCGGTGCCGGGAATCGTGATCATTCGAGTCTTTAGCCATAGTGCTTGCTCCGCATCATAAGCCGGGGTTACTTGTCCGCAGCGGCGCTTTTGCCGGAGAGGTTTTTCACCGACGGGCCTTCGTGAAAGAACTTCACAGCCGGAATTTCCGAGCCGTCCAGTATGATGGTGGCCTTGGAGGCCAACTCCTTCTTCAGCGACTCCAGGCTGCGAAGGAACATGCTAAGCTGCTCGTTCTTTGCGAATTCCTTATAGTATTTCGCCGCCGCGCGGTCGCCTTCGGCGCGGATTTCGGCGGCTTTGCGTTCGGCGAAGGCGATAATCTGATCCCTGGCGGCCTCGGCCCGTTCACGAATGGCCGTCGCCTGCGCCTCGCCTGCCGACTCGAACATGCGAATATCAAGCTGTCGCTCTTCCTTCATCGCGTCAATCACCGTAGCACTGACCGTCTCAGGCAGCGCCAGACTCTTAATGCCGACGCGAACCACCTCTGCGCCGTAATCGGTCATGGCCCGTTCGTGAACCGATTCAAGGATTTTCCGCTCGATCTCCGGAATTATCATCTTACCGGGGTCGGTGTTGACGAAGTCTTCCATGTTGTGCAGGCCCACGACGTCGCTCTTGGCGCTTTGCAGCAGCGCGCGGAGGGCTTCCTGACTGGCCTTGACGGTCTCGATGGAACTTTGGAACCTCCTGACGTCGTCGATCCGCCAGGCGCAGTACAGCGTCAGCAGGATGTTCTGCTTGTCGCGCGTTGCGACCTCGTTGGAGGTGTCCTCAAAGAGGAACGTGCGTGCGTCGTAGCGAATGAGTTTCTCGACCGGCCAGGGCCATTTGAATTTCAGCCCGGCCTCCGCCGGAACAATAACCCTGTTCGTCGCGCCGAACCGCTTGATCAACGCGTATTCCGTGAACTCCACCTTGTAGGCGACCGTACTGACCAGCAGCGCCGCCACCACCAGCACCGCCAGAATTACCACTCCCGTGTGTTTTTTCATAACTTCGTTCCTCTATACGATTCAGATACGCGATTTCGCAGGGCGCAACTACCGGCCTGCGTCTTCGGATTCGAACGTAACGCGTTCCATTGCCTCGGACTGGCGTTCCCAGTTCAGCCAAAGTTCCACTCGCCGCCGGTCTATGCCGAGAACGTATTTTTCCATATTCGGCAGGGCCTCGTCCCAGACGTCAAGCCAGCGGTCCAGCATGTAGATTCGCGGGCCGGCCTGGTAGGCGAGCATTTGCAGACGGAACGACTCCAGCCTCGCCCGCTCGGTAAGCTCCTGTCGCCATCGATAGGCCTGTGCCTGGGCGACGAGAGCGGCCGGCGAGCCGACAGCCTGTTGAAAACGGTCGTCCGCCTCTTTACGGGCGGTTTCGATGGCGCCGGCATAATCGAACACCGCCGGGTCGGCCTGGATTCTACTCAGAATCGCCAGGCGTTTTTGATGCTCATCTCGCAGCTTCTGGCGCGGCGTTGTTTTGCCAGGCCTGAGTTGGCCGAGCAGCCGCTCACGCTGTATTTCCCGCTCAATCGCCACCAGGTCGCCCATTGCGACAGTGATGTACTCTCGAAGCATATCGGCACGTTCGGCCGGGTCGTCGCGGCGGTTGCTCAAATCTTCCAATTCCTGCAGCGTGCGGATCGACAGGGCAAGCTTCAGCGCCTCAGTCGGGTCGCCTACGACCTCGGCCAGCATATCGGCGGCCTCGGCTTCGGCCTGGTATCGCATCTGGTCCTGTTTGCGTTCGGCCTTGAGCACGTCCTGGAACGCCGGCGCCGCTTCCGGCGGCGGATGCACGGCTAATATGCCGACGTAGGTAATCTCCACACCAAGCGAGAGGTTGTCGGCTTCTTCCTGAATGCGCCGCCGCCGAGCTGAAGCGGCGCATTCAGG
>JAXIHJ010000041.1:0-6366 GCA_034189755.1 Planctomycetota bacterium | reverse complement strand
GGTCCCGGCGGCAAGATGATTAACAAGATTCAGGACGAGACCGGCGCATCCATCGACATCGAGGACGATGGGACCATCTTCATCGCCTCCACCGAGTCCGGCGGCGCCGAAGCGGCAAAGCAGGCCATTGAAGACTTGACAGCCGAGGTTGAGCTTGGCAAAATCTATACAGGCAAGGTCGTGTCCATTAGGGATTTCGGCGCGTTTATCGAAATTCTGCCTGGGCAGGACGGCCTGTGTCATGTCAGCGAACTCGACGATAAGTACGTTAAAAAAGTGACCGACGTTTGCCAAGTCGGCGACACATTCGATGTAAAGGTCGTCGCCATAGACGATCAGGGCCGGGTTAAGCTTTCCCGTAAAGTGCTTTTGCAGAAACAGGACAAGCAGTCCTGACGGCTTTGGGCTTGGACGTTCACAATCCGGGTCGGTGTTAGGCCTGGTTTTTCACAACCAAATAGTGGTAATTCTCGCGCGGAACTGTTTCGCGCGGTCTTTGTGGGGCCATGACCTCCGTCCTCCAGTGGAGGCGCGGTCGCCATGTGTGCCTCGTTCGACGTGCCGACGGCTGTGCGACGCGTGTTCGCCAGGAGTCGGCACATGAAGGAGGTAGCCAGATGGCCACAGGAAAGGTCAAGTGGTTTGACCCGAAAAAGGGGTACGGATTCATTATTGGCGAGCAGGGCCAGGATGTGTTTGTCCACTACACGTCGATCCTGGGCGAAGGCTTCAGGGCGCTGAAGGACGGCGAGGTCGTGGACTACGAACTGGCTACGGGCGAGAAGGGTTTTCAGGCTCGCAACGTCTGCCGATCCGACGCGGCCGCTTCAGACGTCGCCAACCCGCAAATGCCGTCGTAGGCCGGCTGTAGTCCGCCCGTAACATTTTGCTGCGGACCGTCGTAAGCAGCTTGGCTGTGCAAAGGGTTGTTGATGAGTAAATGGTGGCTGCTAGTCGGTGCGATTCTGTCCGGGCCAATTTGGGTCGCGGCGAGCGTCTGGGCTGCCCGCAGAATATGGTGTAATGCTCGCCAATTGGCGACCAAGGCCAAAGGCCAAGAGCATCTCGTCGAACTCGGCCAGCTTACCGGCGGTCTGGCTCACGAAATCAAGAACCCGCTGTCCACCATCAACTTGAACCTCAAACTGCTGGCCGAGGGGCTAGCCCGCTACGACGACGAACCACACCGCCGCCTCCTGCGACGATTGGGCAGCGCGCAGGAAGAAACCGATCGGGTCAAGGAAATCCTCGACGACTTCCTCCGATTCGCGGGAAAGGTCGAGCTTTCCCTGGCTGTGGCGGATCTGCGCCGCCTTGTAAGCGAGCTGGTAGACTTTTTCGCACCTCAGGCTGACGCGGGCCGTGTGGTGCTGCGAACCATTCTGCCGGAAAGCCCCATCCGTTGCATGGTCGACGCCAGCCTGATCAAGCAAGCCCTGCTTAATCTGATGCTAAATGCCGTTCAGGCCATGCCCGACGGCGGCGAATTGCTAATCCGCCTGACGGCGGAGTGCGACTCGGCCGTACTGGAGGTTACCGATACCGGCAAAGGTATCGACGCCGAAGACCTAAACAGGGTATTCCAGGTCTACTACTCTTCCCGGAAAGACGGCACCGGCCTGGGCCTGCCGGCCAGCCGGCGGATCATCCGTGAGCACAACGGCAGCCTCGACGTGCAGTCCGAGCCGGGCAAGGGGACGAGGTTCATCATCAATCTGCCCGTGGTGAAAGAGTAGCCGCGTTATCCCAAGATGCATTTCGAACGGATAAAACTTTCAGGACCACACAAGACTTGCGGCCCACGTTCGGCGAGTCCCATACTCAAGGGCGATCCGACGATTATGCCGCTACGCCGTGCGGTGCAAAACGCACTGGATATACTGGGCGGGTTCAGTAAACTCACCGTCGTCGTCAACGACCCCCAGCGGCACACCGACACCCGCGCGGTCCTGAAAGTCCTTGCTGAACAAACGGAACAGGAACACGTTCACATCCTCATAGCAACCGGAACGCATAAGTTCTCGGCACAGCAGCGCGGAAAATTCGAGCAATCTATTCTTAGGGACTGCTCGTTTAACAGAATCACCTGGCACGACTGTTACAGCGATGAGTTGGTCTCCATCAGCGGCGCCTGGCATGGGCATCGGCTCCTCATTGACACCGACGCGGTCCTTGCCGTCGGCAGTGTCGAGCCGCACTATTTTGCCGGCTTGACCGGCGCGCACAAGACAGCCACCGTAGGCTGCGCAGGCCACAAGGACATCGAGGCCAACCACGCCGCTGCGCTAAGCCCGCAGTGCCGCCCGTGCAAACTCAGGGGCAATCCGGTTCATCAAGGCGTTGTTGGCATGTTGAAGTCGCTGGCGGCTTTGCAATCCGTGGCGGCGGTTAATCTCGTCCAGGCCGGTAACAATATCCTGGCCGCAGCGGGTGGAGAGCCGCTTTTTACGCTGAAGCGTCTTAATACCATAGTCGAGAAGACATTCGTCCGCCACGTGGATAGGCCGCTTGATTGCCTTATTGCCGAGGTGGCCGGACCGCTCGGCGAGAGTTTTTATCAAGCCGACAAGGGCATCAAGAACAGCGAATGGGCCGTTAGCGACGGCGGCTGTATCGTTTTGGCTGCGCCATGTGTCGGCATCGGGCAGGATCACTTCGTTGAACTGCTCCGCCAGGCGTCTACCTACGATCAGGCGATGCAGATTGTAAATCGTCGCGGTTATCGCCTGGGCGACCATAAGGCCGTGAAGCTTCGATATTTGACCGATCCCAAACGCCGGGGCATGAGGGTCTTCATCGTCAGTAAGGGTTTGTCAAACGAGGACGCACAGACGCTTGGCATGATTAAGGCTGAAAACATCGATAAGGCCTTGGCCGCCGCCGGTGTCGATATGGCCAAAGACCACGTCCTCCGTCTACCTGACGCCGGGAATTCATGCGTGATGATCGGCCGGAATTGACACAGCCGGCCGCTACGAGTAGGTTAATCGAACAATGGAACCTTCGCAAGAAGCTACCGCCGACATCCTGATTGTCGAGGACGAACCTGCTCACGCCGAGGCGATGCAGGAAGGCCTGTCGCGTTTGGGACATCGGTGCACCCTTGCTGCCGACGGGCCAAGCGCCATCGCCAAGCTGCACAGCCGAAATTTCGACATCATCGTAACCGACCTGAAGCTCGGCTCAGCCGAAACCGGCCTGGATGTGTTGGACACCGCGATGAAAGATTCGCCCGGTACGAAGGTTATACTCATCACGGCGCATTCGTCCGTGCAGATCTGCCGTGCCGCCCTTCGGCGGGGCGCGTTTGACTACATCGAAAAACCGCTGGACCTGGACGAGCTTCGCGCCGTGGTAAGCCACGCAGCCGAGCACACCGCCCAAAAGCGAGTCATCCGTGAACTGCGGCAGAGACTGGACGAAAAGTACGGCTACGAGAACATTGTCGGCAATTCGCCGGAGATGCTGCAGATTCTGGACAAGGTCCGCCGGATCGGCCAGTCGGACCTTCCGGTGCTGATTCTGGGCGAGTCGGGCACGGGCAAAGAACTGCTGGCCGGCGCCATCCACCGCAACTCGCAACGCGCAGGGCGGCGATTCGTGGCGATTAACTGTGCGGGCCTCAGCGAAACGCTCTTGGAAGACGAACTTTTCGGGCACGTCAAAGGCGCCTATACCGGCGCCGCCGGTGACCGGCCCGGACGATTCGAACACGCCGACGCCGGGACAATGTTCCTCGATGAGATCGGCGACATGCCGCTTCAGATGCAGGCCAAGCTGCTCCGCGTGCTGGAAAACGGTGAGGTCGTTCGCATCGGGTCAAACGAGCCGATCCGCGTCGATGTTCGCATCATCAGTGCCACTAACAGCCGTCTGGAAGAGCGCGTCGAGCAGAAAAAGTTTCGCGAGGATTTATACTTCCGCATCAAGGGCGCGACCATCGCATTACCGCCACTGCGCCAGCGGCGAGAGGATATCCCGCTGCTGATTGATTATTTCATCGCCCAGGCCAACCAGGCCCACAATACCAAGACCAAAGGCGTCGCAGCCGATGTCCGGCGGTTGCTGACGGCATATCCCTGGCCGGGCAACGTTCGCCAGCTTCGCAACGTTATAGAGAACATGGTGGTGCTGGCCTCCGGACAGGAGCTAACCGTCGATGACCTGCCGACTGAAATCCACACGCCGCCCGGGGACGTTACGCAGCAGCAGCTCGGCGAGCTGGCCGGCATCAGCCTTGAAGAGGCCGAGAAGCGGCTCATCCTCAACACGCTCAAGATGGTCAACGGCAACCGCGAGCAGGCGGCCGGCATACTCGGTATCGGAGAGCGAACGCTCTACCGCAAAATCAAGGAATACAGGCTAAAGGAGCCATAGCATCACACACCGGGAACTCCTGGCTCTGCCGCACCGGTCTTGTTATTCTTGTTTGTTATGGCCGTCCGTATCCTTCCAATTCATCTGGTCAACAAGATCGCCGCAGGCGAGGTCATCGAGCGACCGGCGAGCATCGTCAAGGAGCTTCTTGAGAACGCCGTTGACGCCGGTGCCACGCGGATCGACGTGGCCATAGAAAATGGCGGCGGGAAGCTAATCGCCGTAAGCGACAACGGCTGCGGCATGAGTGCCGAAGACCTGGCGATGGCCTTTGCCCCGCACGCCACCAGCAAAATCACCAACGAAGAAGACCTCTACCACATCAACACGATGGGTTTCCGTGGCGAGGCGCTGGCGTCAGCGGCGTCGGTGGCACACGCCCATATTCGCACACGACGGCGCGACGATGGAAGCGGCCACGAGGTCGAGGCTTCCGGCGGGAACATCGCCCAGGTTCGCCCATGCTCCGCCGGCCCCGGCACTACCGTGACCGTGCGCGACCTGTTTTTCAATACGCCGGCCCGGCGAAAATTCCTGCGAACGGCGAACACCGAGTTCGGCCACGTCTCCGAGCAGTTAGCCCGCTTGGCCCTGCCGCATCCGACCATCGCTTTCAGGCTCAGCCATAACGGCCGAGAGGTGCAAAACCTGCCTGCCGTCAACACTACCTGCCACCGCATCGGCGATCTGTTCGGGGCGGAGTTGGCCGACAGCCTCATCCCCATCACCGAGCGCAGCGGCAAGGTCTCCGTCAACGGTTTTATTGCCTCGCCGTCGGCGGCGCGAGCCTCCGGCAAATGGCAGTATTTCTTCCTCAACGGCCGATATATCCGCGACCGCCTGCTGGGCCACGCACTGCGAGAGGCCTACCGCGGGCTTCTGGAAGCAAGCCGTTGGCCCGTGGCGTTCATCTTTCTCGAACTCGACCCGGCCGACGTGGACGTCAACGTCCACCCCACCAAAATCGAGGTCCGATTCCACAACGGCCAGCTCGTTCACGGCGAACTGCTGGCGGCCTTGAAGGAAACGCTCAACAAGGCGAATCTCACTCCGACCGTCTCGCCGCCGGCAGCAGGCGAAGTCTTGCAGGAGGCCGACAACACGCCGGACGACCAGCATCGCCAATCGCTTCGCAAGGCGCTGGCGGATTTCTTCAGGTCGCCGTCGCCGCAGCCGCAACTGGGCTTCCCGGCCAGGGACCACCGAGCCGGCCAACACGCCGACAGGACACCACAGAAACCGATTGTGCCTACCTGCCCCCCGCCTCGACTTTCGGAACGTCCCGACGAAGCTGCAAACGTCCTGCCTGCGGCGATTCAGGTTCACGACACATACATCGTGACCGCCGACGCTGACGGGCTGGTGATTATCGACCAGCACGCACTGCACGAGCGACTGATTTACAACGACCTCAAGGCGAGGCTGGCTGAGGGTACGCTCACCGGCCAGCGGCTGTTGATCCCTCAGACGCTCCGCGTTACCGACGCCGAGGCCGACGTATTGGCTGCTCATGGCGAGCTGCTGCGGCGGCTGGGCATCGAGTTGGCTTCGTTCGGCCCGCAGACCTGTGCCATTCAAAAGTTCCCCTCGCTGCTGGCTGAGCGCGGCGCGGCACCCGATGAATTCGTCCGGGAGATACTCGACAAACTCACCGATGACCAGACGACTGACCCGGAACGTCTGCTGGGCCGACTGCTGGAGGTCATGGCCTGCAAGGCGGCTGTCAAGGCCGGCGACAAGCTCAGCGACCAGGAAATCCGGACGTTCCTGGCCTACGACAGGGATGCGGAAAAGACCTCGTCGTGCCCGCACGGCCGACCTACGACCCTCAGGCTGACCGTCAAGGACCTGGAAAAACAGTTTAAGCGGACCTGACCATGCGACGCCGTTCGGGTTCATGGATGAACTCAATCAGTTGCATGCTTGAAATGGCAAGGTGGAGCGGTGTATTCTGTGGCAGGAGTGAGGCCGACAGTCGGCGGAGCATCG
>JAXIHJ010000040.1:0-10918 GCA_034189755.1 Planctomycetota bacterium | reverse complement strand
AGACCTCGTCGTGCCCGCACGGCCGACCTACGACCCTCAGGCTGACCGTCAAGGACCTGGAAAAACAGTTTAAGCGGACCTGACCATGCGACGCCGTTCGGGTTCATGGATGAACTCAATAAGTTGCATGCTTGAAATGGCAAGGTGGAGCGGTGTATTCTGTGGCAGGAGTGAGGCCGACAGTCGGCGGAGCATCGGCATGAACATGACAGGGAGTCGCACCATGAACAGAAACGTCTTACAGGTAGCTTTAATTATGGTGTTTGTTTCGTGCGTGGGCTGCGCGCGTGACTTCTACGCACGTCAGCTTGTCCAGCCGGACACAGGCCGTGGCAAGCTGAGCTTGATGCTGACCGGCACGGGCGAGCAACTGGTCAAACGAGGTAAGATCGATCTGGCCCGGCAGTTCAAAATGTCCGACGGGGTTACTATCGACGTCTGGGTAATTCGCGGCAAGGCCCCCAAGCCCGTCAAGAAGTCCGACCCGCTTAAGCAGCGAGGAACGGTCGTGGCGATGCACGGCCTGTGCGAGAGCAAGGCGTCAATGCTGGGACTCGGCGAGCGGTTGGCGCAAATGGGTTATGACGTCGTGCTGCCCGATCTGCGTACCCACGGCAAGTCCACCGGCAAGTATATCACGTACGGCGTAAAGGAAAGCCGCGACGTCAAGACCGTGGTCGATACCCTGCTGGCCGAAAAGGCCGTTCGCAGCCCGGTCTACGTCTACGGCGTAACCTTGGGCGGAACCGTGGCCATTCAATACGCAGCTATAGAACCGGCCTGCAAGGGTGTGCTGGCCATGACGCCGTACAAGGACGCACGCAGTATCGCCCGACGCTCAATTGCCGCCCTGGCGCCGATGATGAGTCCGGAGGATTTCGAAGCGACGCTCGAACGGGCCGGAGAAATGGCCGACTTCAACCCGGCTGAAGCCTCGGCGGTCAAGGCCGCCGCACGGCTCCAATGCCCGCTTCACCTGATATGTGGCCTGGTGGACCTGTCCGTGCCGGCGGCAGCAAGCAACGATATCTGCAACGCCGCGCCGGAACCGAAGAAGCTCACCGTCATCGCGCCGCATGAGCAGATCGTCGTAGCCGCGATCCTCGACAGATGGATCGCCGATCGAATCGACGAACTGGCTAAAGGCAAGCTCAAGACGGAACCGCCGAAGTAACGTTTATGATCGCACCCACAGCACAGCAAGAGACAATCGTCATCCTCGATTTTGGCAGCCAGTACGCCCAGCTTATCGCCCGACGCATCCGCGAGAATGGTGTCTACAGCATACTGGCCGCTCCGGACGTTACTGCTGAGCAACTGCGTTCGGCCAATGCGAAAGGACTGGTCTTTACCGGTGGGCCGGCTAGCGTCTACGAGGCCAATGCGCCACGATGCCGTGACGAACTGCTCAAGATGGACATGCCGATCCTCGGCATTTGCTACGGGATGCAGATCGGCTGCCAAATTCTCGGCGCTAAGATTCAACCGTCGCCGAGCCGTGAATACGGCCGAACCGCATTGACGGTAACCGACCCCGACGTCCTGCTGCGGAACATGCCGGCTGAAACGACCGTGTGGATGAGCCACGCTGACCAGGTCCGTTCGCTAAGCGACGATTTTATCCCGCTGGCGGCAACGGGCAGTTGCCCCGCCGCCGCAGTGCGACATAAAACCAAACCGTTCTACGGTGTGCAGTTCCACCCGGAGGTTACGCACACGCCGCAGGGCAATCAGATATTCAAAAACTTCCTCTACGACATTTGCAGCTGTGCCGGATTGTGGAAGATAGGTTCGTTTATTGACGCGGCAATAACCGAGGTCCGTGAAAAGGTTGCGCCACGCGAGTGTGTCATTTGCGGCCTCAGCGGCGGGGTGGATTCATCGGTGGTGGCGGCTCTGCTGCACAAGGCCATCGGCGATCGGCTGACGTGTATCTTCGTGGACAACGGCATGTTGCGAATGAACGAAGCCGACTTCGTCCGCAATACTTTCGCGGAGCATTTCAGGATCGACCTTAAATTTATAGATGCGGCCGAGGACTTTGTCGGCAAGCTTGCCGGCGTGCTGGACCCGCAGGAAAAGCGGCGGATCATCGGGCATGCATTCATTGAGGTATTCAAGAATGCCGCGAAGGCGATTCCCAACGTGAAATACCTAGCGCAGGGCACGTTGTACCCGGACGTAATCGAGTCGGGTCATTCGCTGGCCGGCGAGGCAGCCAACATCAAGTTGCACCACAACGTCGGCGGCTTGCCGGCGGAACTGGGCTTCGGGCTTATCGAACCGCTGCGAGACCTGTTCAAGGATGAGGTCCGCCGGGCCGGTGAACTGCTGGAACTGCCGGATAGGATCGTCTGGCGGCACCCGTTTCCTGGGCCGGGGCTGGCCGTCCGCTGTATCGCCGAAGTTACAAAGGAAAGGCTCGATATCCTCCGCAAGGCCGACAATATCCTGCTGGAAGAAATCGTCGCCAACAACCTGTACCGCGAAACGGCCCAGACGTTCGCCGTGCTGCTGGGCGTACAGTCCGTCGGCGTGATGGGCGACGGGCGAACCTACGAAAACGTCGTCGCCATCCGCTCAGTGAACACAACCGATTTCATGACCGCCGACTTCTCGCGGATTCCATATGACGTCTTGGCGACCATATCAAACCGCATCATCAATGAAGTAAGAGGCATTAACCGCGTCGTGTACGACATCTCCTCCAAGCCGCCCGCCACAATCGAATGGGAGTGATTCCATTGCAGATTGTGAAGCACGGCACGGGCGTCTCAGCCGTGGGAGCACGGGCGAGACGCCCGTGCCACAATGTGCGAATCATCATCAGCGTAAAACTCTTCCAGCACGGCCTGCCATTGTTCCGGCCGTTTGACCGCGACGAACGCGGCGCGGACCTTTGCGGGCGACGTATGCAGCCGGGCGTATTTGATGCCGAACTTCCGCATAATCTTCGGCCCGCGTTTTGGGCCGTAGAGTTCGCAGACCTGACCAAAATGCTCCGCCAGTAGCTTTTGTTGTTCGGCAATGCTCGGAGCTTGCGGCTGCCGGCCGGCGGTCAGGTCCCTCGCCTGACGGAAGAACCACGGATTGCCCAGCGCGCCTCGGCCGACGGCTGCGGCGTTGACGCCGGTCTGTTCCAACATTCGCAGCGCGTCGGAGGGCGTCAGTACGTCGCCGGAGCCGATAATCGTCTGCCCGGCAAATCGCCGCTTGACCTCGGCCAAAAAATTCCAGTCGGCCGATCCGCCGTACTTGGCCTCGACGCTCCGGGCATGTACGGTAATCGCCGCTGCCCCGGCGTCGAAGGCCGACTCTGCAATATCCCAGAAGGCCTCGTCGAACTGCTTGAACGACCGGCGGAGTTTGAGTGTCACGGGCCTTTCCGACGCGGCGACGACCGCACGGACGATTTCCCCGGCCTGTTTCGGCCGGCTCATCAGATACCCGCCCCGCCGCCGCGCCAGGGCCTTGCGGACGGGGCAGGCGAAGTTCAGGTCCACCACGTCGAAACCCATCTCACAGAGCACCTTTGCGGCGCGGGCCATGGTATCCGGCTCGTTGCCGATAAGCTGCCCGGCGATGGGATGATCGGCATCGGTAAGGCGCACCAGGCGCCGCCGGAGCTTGCCGGCTAAAAACATCTGCCTGTCGAGCATCATTTCCGTTGTGCAATAAGGCGCGCCGAAACCACGGCAGATCAGCCTGTACGGCAGGTCCGTATAGCCGGCCAGCGGCGCCAGAACGATGGGAAAATCAATCTGCACGTTACCGATGGAGAATGAGTTCAGCGTTCCAGACATATCGATAGTATAATCGCACGCCATGGCGCGTAACGAGTCATTAAGAGTCGCCCTGGTTTCTCTGGGTTGTCCGAAGAACCTGGTGGACAGTGAGAAGATGCTCGCCCAGTTGGCTTCCGGCGGCTGCATCGTCGGCGCGCCGATGGCCGAGGCCGACGTAATAGTGGTCAACACGTGCGGCTTTCTCGCCGCAGCCCGAAAAGAATCGCTGGAGGTCATCGCCGAGGCGCTTCGGCACAAGCACACCGGCCGGGCGCAGCGCGTGGTCGTGGCCGGGTGCCTGGTCAACCGCGACGCCGAAAGGCTTTACGATCTAGCCAAAGGCATCGATGCAATCGTCGGCGTCAACAACCGCGATGAGCTTCCGGCAGCGGTAAGGCACAAGGGACGGATCACCAAAATCGACTCTGTGACGCTCCCTTCCGGCCGAGGCTCGAAAACCTGCAATCTCAATGACGACGCCGGGCGATTCCGCCTGACGCCGCGGCATACCGCTTACCTCCGCATCGCAGAAGGTTGCTCGCATAAGTGCTCGTTTTGCACCATACCCGCGATTCGCGGGCCGTTCCGCTCCAAGTTGCCACGGACCGTCCTGGCCGAGGCGCGGGAACTCATCGCGGACGGCGCACGGGAACTGAACGTTATCGCGCAGGATACAACAACTTATGGAACGGATTTGTGCACGGGGGAAAAAACAACAGCCCACCTGCTCAGGGAGCTGGACAAACTCGACGGTCTGCGATGGATTCGCCTGATGTATACATATCCGCGGCGCTTCAGCAAAAGTCTGATTGACACCATCGCCGAATGCGAGCGCATCGTGCCCTACGTGGACCTGCCGTTGCAGCATATTTCCGACCCGATTCTCCGGCGGATGGGCCGCGGCGTTACGCGCGGAGGCATTGAGTCGCTGCTGAAACAAATCCGCAAGCGGATACCCGGCGTTGCTATCCGCACGACGTTCATCGTGGGTTTCCCCGGCGAGACGGACAAGCAGTTCACCGAGCTTCTTGAGTTCGCAAAGGCGTTTCACTTCGACGCGCTGGGCGTGTTCGCATTTTCGCCGGAACAAGGCACGCCGGCTGCCAAGATGCACCGCCAAGTGCCTGAGAATGTAAAGGCCGACCGCGTTGAGGCCGTCATGCTCGCCCAGCGTCAAATCGCCTTCGCGGCGGGCAAGCGGAAGTCAGGGCAGGACATCGATATTCTAATCGACGGTATCGACCCGGCAGGCCGATGTGTCGGTCGACACGCCGGCCAGGCACCTGATATCGACGGAATTTGCTATCTCACCAAGCCGCAAAAGGTCGGAACCTTCGTGCAGGGAAAGGTCGTCGGCTCCGAAGGCTACGACCTAATCGTGAAAATTGACGATTGACGCTCGACAACTGTCAATTGACAATCTAGCTGATGAACTGGAAGCTGCCCAACCAATTGACTATCGGGCGTATCGCAGTGGCGGCCGGTTTTTTTGTACTGCTGGGTTTGTATCAGCCGCACTCGCCGTGGGGCCGCTGGCTGCTTAATGCGGCCTTTGTCGTCTACATCCTCGCCGGCGTAACGGATGTGCTCGACGGCTGGATCGCCCGGAAGTATAACCTCATCAGCGCGTTCGGCCGAATCGCCGACCCCTTCGTGGACAAGGTGCTCGTGGTGGGAACGTTCGTCATGCTGACAGGCTCAAACTACACGTTCGGCAATGTTCCGGTCGGTGATTTTGAAAGGTCGCTACCCTCCTGGCTGACAGGCCGGATGGCCTCGGCGGTGCAGGCGTGGATGGTAGTGGTCATACTGGCGCGTGAGTTCATTGTCTCCGCCGTGCGAGGCTACAGCGAGTCGCAGGGCATAAAGTTCCCCGCCACCTACGCCGGCAAGATTAAGATGTTCGTTCAGTCAGTGGCGATCTGCGTCGTGCTGTATCAGCTAGCGAACGTGTCTCAACCGGCGTGGGCCGTAATTACCAAGATTACGGCCGTCTGGACAGCCGTCATCGTAACCATCGCCAGCGGACTGGCGTATGTCGGCAAGTCAAGGAAGCTGCTGATCGGCAATGAATAAATTCTACAAACTCATCGCAGCGGGGCTGGGCACGGGGTACCTGCCTATAGCGCCGGGCACGTGGGCCTCGGCTGCGGCCTGCTGCGTGTTTCTGGCTGTAGCGTTCGCCTCCGGCGGGCAGGCGGCGGCCTTTACTACCGGCTCGATGATCGCCCTGGCGCTGCTGGCTTCGGCTGGGTGCGTTTCGCTGGGCGCCTTTTCAGAAAAAACCTTCGGCGGCAAAGACCCATCCCGATGCACACTGGACGAATGGGCCGGACAGGCAATCGCGCTGGTGTGGCTGCCGGCGGCTGAGACCTGGCGGCATTGGCTAATCGCCGCGGCGGTGGCGTTTATTGCCTTTCGCGTCTTCGATATTATAAAGCCATCCCCGGCCAGACGGCTGGAGAGGCTGCCGCACGGATGGGGAATTCTGGCTGATGACCTCGTCGCAGGCGTTTATGCCAACGTCGCGGCTCAACTGCTGTTGAGGCTATGGCTGCTCAAGGCCGCCTGAAGGCGAGGCGCCCTTCGCTTCCGGCAGGTTGATTTCCATCAACAGCGACCCGACCACAGCCAGCAACGCCAGCGCAAAGACGCGCCACAAAATGATCGCCCCCACATCGGAAAAGCTTTGTGCAGCCTGGCCCAGGGAGCCGTCAAAGCAGCTCAGCCCCATGTGGATTATCGCGTAGACCGCACCCGTAACCGCGCCGGAAACCATCGCCAGCTTCACCCGCCTGATGAGTTTTGCGCCGCCGGCGCCGAGCGTAACAGCCGCCCCTGCCGCCGTAGCCAATAGGAGCACAACCAGCCGGATGTCCCATAATGTCGGCAGCGCACCCCAGATTCGCCGGCAGATCAAATCCGTCACGGTAAACAGTCCGGCGGCGATAATCGCAATCAGCACCGCGTGCCACGTTCGCGGCTCGATCTTCAGGCGCTGCTCGGCCCGTATCTTCATACGACGCCGAACGCTCAGGGGATAGTTATAAAAAACGTCGAAGACGGCATGTTCCAGCAGTGCGCCCCGCTCGCCGAAGACGGGCACTACATGCTGCACCGCACCGGTCGCCCAGTGAGCAGCCATGAACCGCGCCAACGCCGGGTAGCGATACGCCATCTGGATGGGAAAAGCCAGATAGCCGATATACTTGAAGAAGCCCAGAAACACCGCGATGTTGTAGTCCTTGAAATTCCGCTCCCGAATGACCAGGTACAGCACGTAAAGCCCGCGAGTCAGTGAGCCGGGCGATACCGGTGTAATCTGAAACGCCACCAGGATGCCCGCCGCCGCAGCCGTCGCCTGCTCCCACGAAAGTTCCGGATGCGTCCGAACATAAACCCACGCGACGATGACCGAGACAATCTGCGTAATAGGCAGCGTGCAGACGTGAACGGCCAGGCTCTTGAGATACTTCTGGATGAACGGCTCTTTGATGCGTGAAAGGATTCGGCCGGCGTCTTCATCGGTGAGCATGTGATTTTTCAGGCCTTCAGCCACCATGTCATGCAGCCACTGCTCGCGGGCGGCAGCGTTAAAGTACAGCCTCACCGGCCTGACGAAAACATACGCCAGCTTCTCCTTCGCAAAAGTCGTCCAATCGGTCAACAGCCTGTGCAACCACCAGGGCAGCATCGACAGCGGCCAATGCAGCCAGAACCGCCAGGGGCTGCCGGCAAACTTTATTGCCTTTGCCTGCGAGAGACGCCCCGAGCGATGCCAGCCTAGGAGCGCCTCGGCCACGTGGCCTCGGGCGGCACGGCGCAGATAGTCCAGAGACGTAAGAATCATGCCCCAGTGCCTGCGATAATCGCCCCTGCCCCAAAGCCTTCGGAGCAACCTGGCGACAAGCGGCACGACAAAGAACACCCCCGCTGCCACGCCTATGGCCGACCACGTCGGCACGCCCATCACGAGGCCGACCACGAGTGCGGCGATACCGGCGATTCGGCCAAGCGCGGGCATAGCGCCCAGCAGAATAAAGAGCGCCGTCAACACCCGGCTGCGCCGAAGCGATGCGTCGGTTTTCGCATCTGTAATGTTGCGAACCCGCCAACTGTTGACCCACCCGTCCAGGATCGTCCGCCACAGGCTGCCGCTGTAAAGCAGCCGGACGTGGTGGTGCGTAATGTCTATCAAAGAGTCGCGGTATTCTCGCTCGGCGGTTCGCAGCCGCTCGAAAACGCCTTTCAGATCGGCAAACGCCTCGTTGTGGGCGTCGATGAAAAGCGCCAATTTGTCCAGGTTCCCCCGGTCGAACTGCACCAGACTGCCTCGCCCAAGCCCGGCGAAAATGAGCTTAACGTCGCCGGGGCTCATCGGCAAAAACGGCAGCAGCGCAAGCCCGGCTCGGAAATCGACCGCCGTCAGGCCCGCCGCCGGGTCGTCCGGGCTGTTAAGCCGTTTGAGCACGTTGGGCTGGCTTTTGCAGGTCTGCCATTCGTACTGGCGGGCAAACTCATGGGCGCCCATATCGTGCAGCAGGCGGACAAACTCGGCCATGAACGACTTCTTCGCACGGTATTCTTCCGAGCCAAGTCCCTCGGCCCGTTCGCCCGGCCGCCACCGCCTGCGGTCAAACAGCCGATCGTCCACCTCGAACAGCCAGGTTCGCCCGTCGATCCACTCGCTCAGTTCGCCGCAACTGCCAAGCCGCCCGTCAACGAACGTCGCCAGCACGTCGACCACCGCCTGCTCGTCGCCAAAGCGGACTTTCGCACCGCGGCGGATCAACTTCTGCCACAGCGCCCCGGCGCGGGCTGCGGCGGGATTGACCTGAAGGCTGAACGGTCCCTGAAAGCCAGCGACATAGATTGAGTCGCGGAACTTTCCAGCCGACCGCGAAGGCGGGACGAGAATCTTCATTGCATAGACGCCGCCGACGGCCAGGGATGGGATGTCCTCTTCATCGCAGCTTATTTCGAGCAGACGCACGCGATAGACCTGCCCGGCAAAGCCGCCCCCGACGAACTTCTCCACCGCAAGCCTAACCTCGGCCCGCCGAGGCTTGGCCACGCCGGTAACGTCGAGCACAAGCTCGTCACCGGCGTCGTAGCGCTCTACCCGCATCGGGCGCAGCAGATTGGACCGCTCGAATATCTCTGCAAGCTGTCGGCAGGTTTCTGCCGAGTATGGTTTCGTCATATGCCTTCTCCGGCCTGTCGCGGCACCGTATATATTGCATCTATATCGGCAAAGCGGGCAGGATACTATGATGAGAGGTAAAATATCCATGCACCATCGGACGGAAGCTTACTGTGGTTGTAGTTTCCCGTGCAGCGCGGCAGAATACGTATTTGATGGACCGCAACGGGACAAAAAGGCTTCTGAAACGGATTCTCTCATCGCAGGGGCGCGTGGTGCTTCTTACCGGCCCGGCTGCCAGCGGCAAGACGTCGACGGCCCTGGCAATGGTCCAACACTTTCTCAACGACGACGGCAGGGGCCGATGCGTGCTCCTGGTGCCCAACGCGCCGGCAGTCGCAGCCGCCCGCCGGGCGATGCTGGCGGGTTCCGCCACGGGCGTGATCGTCGCACCACAGGTCAGCACGTTCGCCGCATTGGCTGAGCGCATTCTCGTAGCGGCCGGCAACAAAAGCCGAACGCTGTCGGCCTTTCGCAGAAGCTTGCTTTTGCAGCACATTGTGGCGGAGATGGCTTCGGCTGAAAAATTTTCGGCGCTGGCTGCCGTGTCCGACACACCAGGCCTGGTTATCGCCCTGGACAGGGTGATCTCGCAACTCAAGCGCGCCGCAGTCGAGCCGGAGGCGCTGGCGGCGGTCATCGACAAACGGCAAGGCAAACTCCGTGACCTGACGGAGGTCTACCGCCGTTTTCAAACGCACCTCCGAAAAACCGACACCTACGACATCGAAGGCCGGATGTGGCTGGCGCGTGATACGCTGGCGGCATTGCCGAAACCGGCGCCGGTGCCCGGTTTGGAAGGCGTTGGCGCCATTGTCGTGGACGGATTCACGGACTTTACGCCGACACAGTTGAAGATACTGACGCTGCTATCGCCCAGACTTCAGCGAATTTTAGTCACGCTGCCTTTTGCCGGCGACGGCCGTGTGAGAATGTGGCACTGGAGCAGCCTCGCGATTGAGAGCATCCGCAAGGCCTTCGGCAAGGAGTTGGAGGAGATCGCCATCGAGCCACAAAGCTGCCCGCCGCCCGGCGCGCTCTGGCGAAAGGTATTCGACATGGACGCCGAACCCTGCCAGGTACCGGCGGGGTTTACGATTACCTCCGCTGCGGGCGTCGAAGCAGAGGCAGCCGCCGTGGCGCGACGGGTCAAGCGTCTACTGCTGGATGGCTCGCAGGCCGGCAGTATCGCGGTCCTGGCTCGTTCGATGGCGTCATACCGTCCGGTAATCGAGCGTATCTTCGCCCTGCATGACATACCCGTCGCACCGGCCCCTCAGCCGCTGGCCGACATTCCCATCGTTCGGTTCATACTGGACACCGCTTCGTTGAAGCCCGATTTCGCGTTTGCCGACGTGCTGCGCGTTATCAAGAACAGCTACTTCCGACCGCAGGCCCTCGGCGACTTTGATGCAGCAACGGTAGCCACGGCTGAGATGCTCATACGCACCGCGAACGTTCTCGGCGGCCGCAAGGCCTACGCCGAAGCGGCCAAGCGGCTTGCCCGCAGAGACCCCTCCTGGCAACCCGTTGAACGCAAAGATGACGAAATTCCACTAGGACCTTTGCCGGCATCACCGAAGGTGCTCGCCGAAGCCGCGGACATGCTGGAGAGACTCTTTGAACTCATCGAAATGGCAGTAACGGCACCGAAAAACGCAAAGAACAACAGCCCACGAAAAGCTTTCCGTGGGCTGGCCGGTGGACTGAACGTATTGATTGAAGGGCTGGACCTCCGCGTTGCAGCGCGCGACCACGAAGATACGATGCTAATCGCACGCGACGTTCGAGGGCTGGCGGAACTGGATCATGCCCTCGGCGAACTCGACGAGCAACCGCCGCCGGACCGGCTTCGCCGGGCGCTTTCAGAGGTTTTCTGCGCGCCGGCGCGAACCGAGTCGCTCGTGGACGTAATAGACGTGCTCGATGC
>JAXIHJ010000004.1:0-4396 GCA_034189755.1 Planctomycetota bacterium | reverse complement strand
TCAACAGCGTTCTCGGTGCCTCGGAGCGGACGGTTGAAATACCTATCGAGGCACCGAGAACGCTGTTGAGAACCAGCTTAACGTCCATGTGATCGACGTTATCTCTCTTGTCGATGTCGCCCAACAGTTTTTCGACAGCCTTGAGAAACTCGGCGCGCTTGGTCTTGTCCTTCAATCCGCCGAACGTCTCAGCCGCCTGGGGTGTTTCAGCCAGAACTTTTATACCAACCAAGGCCCCCCGGGCCAGTTTGCGGTAGTCCACGACCTTCACGTAATACAAATCCAGTTGGCTGATGGCCTCGCGGATCATTTCCACGTCCACGTTGGCGACCAGTGTCCGCCAGTCCATGTCCTGCTCGGCAGGCACTGAACCGGGCCGGGTCGCCGGCGTCTGGCCGCCTAAGGCCGACGCGCCTTTGGCGCTCTTGCCATAAAGACTCAGGATTCGTACATGCTTGCGGGCGGTTTTGGCCAGGTCATGGTAAGTTTGACTGTCCGGGTCGAGTTCCTCCAGGCCGCTGTAGGCGGCCAGGGCATCGTACCAGCGTGTATCGGCCATAGCTTGCTTCGCCTGGGCCTCGACCTCGGCAACCAGCTTGCGATACCACTGCTGATCGGCGAGTTGGCCTTCGCCGCCGAGGAGCATCTTGGCCCCCAGGCCGTACATCAGCGCCCCTCGCCACGGTTTTTTCGCGACCATCGCCTCTACATCCGCCAGCGCCTCGGCCAGGGCGTTTTCCAGCACCTTCAGCCGCTGAGACGCAGCCAGCCGGTCCTCAGGCGAAGTCGTTCGTGCAGCCGTCCACCCCGCCCGGCAGTTAGCCAGGCAAGACGACAGACTCTTGGCCACTTGCCGGAACGTCTCTGCATATTGGCTCTTGTCTTTAACAAGCCGCTTCTCGACCTGTTTTAATCGCTTAGCGGCCTTGGCCAGCGCCTTCAGGGCCTGCTTCTTAAGCTTGGCGGCATTTTCGTCATCTGCTTTTTCCAACGACTCGCTGTTGGCGGCCTCGGCACAGTCTGCAACAATGTCCCGCACCTGCTGACGTAATTTTCCGGCCTTGGATTCTGCAAGCCCGGACAGGTGGTCCTGAGCCAGGAAGCACCGGCCGATGCGCGCGACGGCTTGTTCATATTCGTCGGCCCGTTCCGATTCGCTGTGTTTCCGGCGCACCATGTACTGCCGAACCAGCCCGGTCGCGGCTGAGGCAAGCTTGTCGTCGGGCGAGGCCGAGACCACAGCATGAAGCTTGTCCAATCCTTCCCCGAACCTGCCGGCCAGTGCGGACTCGATGCCCTCCGCCCGCAGTTTGGCAATTGCGGCCTGACCGGACAATGCCGCCTGCGTCGCCGGAGCCGATGCGGCAGTACCGCCGACAGCCGGCTCCGCACACATCGGATGAAACAGAAGAAAAATCAGGGCCAGGCCGACCCAAAACCTAATTCCAAATACACATCGACTCACATGTCTCTCCTGCCGCGCGGACGTCGCCATAATCTCTTGCCGCACGAGGCTTTTTCTTAAAAAAACCGTCTCACACCGCTTGCCCGAAAAGCATGACCGCCGTCTCAGTACCCGGCGCCGTGATTGTCTTGCTCCTCTGCCTCTTCTTCCTCTTCCTCGTCGTCTGAGACCTTCCATTTCTCCGATTCGTTCATATCGTCCAGCTCACGCTCCACGACCCGGAACATTTTCTCTTGCATGGGTGCGAGCTTGCGGTAGTACTCCAGCGTCGCCTGATAGCTTCCGACCATTTGATTGATCTTGACGAGTTGCCACTTAACCAGGCAGTCCGGCTCTTTGATGTTCGCAAACGGGTCGCAGGAAAGGGCTATCTCACCGTTGGGGCCTCGGTGGAAGAACTCGCAGTCTTTGCATTGAATCATGATTCTCGCTCCGTAGGATCAGTCTCACCAGCTAACGCTTCAATGATAACAAATGGCGATACTTTCTTCAACGACGGTAAAATCAGACAGCCTGCGAATAATGGTTTTCACCCTGCAAAGCCGGCTATATAATAATTACCGACCACGTGGGGGCTGGAAAGTAGCGATTTCGTGTCAATCAGGATTCTGTGCATTGGAGACGTAGTCGGCAAACCCGGCCGGTCTGTGCTGGCCGAGCACCTCAACAACCTCATCACGCGTCGCAGCATCGACATGGTGGTCTGCAACGCCGAGAACGCCGCGGGCGGCAGCGGGCTGACCCATCAAATTTTCCACAAGCTGCTGAACTACGGCGTTGACGTGGTAACGCTGGGCGACCACGTTTATCGAAAAAGTGACGTCATCAGGGTGTTGGAGACCTCAGATCGCATTGTCAGGCCGGCGAATCTGTCGGCCAAGGCGGTCGGCAGGCGATGGACAGTCGCGCCCACCAAGTCCGGCTCCCACCAGGTAGCCGTAGCATGTGTGCTCGGACAGTTATTCATGGGCAGCAACGATTCGCCCTGGGCGGCTATCGACAAGGTTCTGGCCGAGATGCCTGCCGAGGTAAAAATTCGCGTGGTGGACTTTCACGCCGAGGCCTCCAGCGAGAAGATCGCCATGGGCTGGCACCTCAACGGGCGTGCGAGCATCGTTTTCGGAACGCACACGCACATTCCGACAGCCGACGCCCGCGTGCTGGACAAGGGCACGGCCTACATATCCGACCTTGGCATGACCGGGCCATACGACAGCGTCCTGGGCCGGCGAAAAGACCGCGTGCTCAGCGTCCTGACAACGGGCATGCCGGCGAGCTTCACCGTCGCCGGCGGCGATCCGAGGCTCTGCGGCCTGCTGGTGGAAGTAGAGCCAAAAACCGGCCTGGCCAAATCCGTCGAACGGATCGAAATCGCCGGCCGAGTCCAGGAAAACGGCCCGTACGACGCAGACGATAACAGCGCGAACAGAGGCGGTAATCAGTAACCGCGGAGAAAAGGGGGTCAGGTATGCTCTGTAGAAAAGCTCTGATGGCACGCCAGATGATCATGACGTTGTGGGTCAGGGCTAGCAGTACCATTTCACGGCATCGGGACCAATAGCTTCGAGCGCCAAGTGCCGAGCCGAGGTTCCGCTTTATCATCGAGAACACAGTCTCGACCTGCCAACGCTGGCCATACGTTGGCCCGTCGAAGTCGGTAGCCATCAGCCGGCGCCAACGCGTTGGCGGGAGCTTCGAGCTCGGCCGACCATGCTTCGGCGGAATGACACTCTCGATGCCCAACCGCTCGCGCAGAAACACATGATTGGCCTCCGAGTCGTAGCCGGCGTCGGCCACCAGCCGCTGGATGACAACGCGATCCAGCGCCGGCATCACCGTCCGCCGAAGCTGGTGGACATCCGGCGTCGGACCACGAGTGGTGAAGGTCGAAAGGATACCATGTGTGCGGCAGTCGCAGACAACTGCAAGCTTGGGGTAACGCTTGCCGGATTGTCGCGGCCAGCAGACGCGACGCTGGCGCAGTCAGGAGCAATCGCTGCGATGCCTTTTGAAGCGTGGTGAAGTGTGGCACACGTTGCAAACCGATGACCTTGCGAAGGTCGGGCAGGTCTTCGAGCATTGCGGTCACGCCGCGATAGTCAGTTTTGAAGAAGACCTTCAAGGCCAGACAGGCGAACAGTTGCGGCTGGGTGAACTTCTTGGGGCTGAACCGGTGGGCGTACGAAGGAAATAAGGGGTCAGGAACCTTTTTTGGCCCGGTTCAATACATGATGCACCTTCCCACCGACAGATGCTCTCGGCCACCTTAGCATAACCCAATTCTAACAGGCACAGCAGCAGAAAACAACGAAAAAGGTTCCTGACCCCTTTAATTCCCTCAGATAAAACCGAGGGCATTTAAGCCACTGGAACGTAGGGAAGCCGACTTGTGCGGCGTAGCCCGTCTGGCGCGTCAGCCGCGACGACCTATCATAGGCATAATCGGTATAGCGGGCAATATTTCCTTCGCCGAAATCCTCGGTCTTTCTGGTCAGCCTGCCGAGGCCGTCGAAGGCAAAGGCCATCTGCGTCTCGGCCTCATCCTGCGCCAGCGTCCGACGGCCCGCCGCATCGAAGTAAATGATGGATTCCAGGTGGTCGGCCGTGGAGGTATTCTACGAGCGATTCGTTGCACTTACGTTGTGAATTCATCAGTAGACTTACCGATGCCTCCGTCGTCCAATCACGAACCCGAGCCCAACGGCAAAAGCAATCAAAGACGAAAATACCCAACCGACTGGAAGTACCATTAGAAAGAAAGGGTCCAGATAGCCCTCGACCAAAACCCCTATACCCATATGAAGGAATGGAACAATCAGGCCGGAAAGAACACCCGCCCCAAAGAAGTTTTTCCATCGCCAGTGTGCGACAAGTGCCACCGAAACGGAGAGCCCCAAGAAGAATATTATTGGCAGTAAATGCACACAGTCC
>JAXIHJ010000039.1:0-21314 GCA_034189755.1 Planctomycetota bacterium | reverse complement strand
GTTCCGATTGAACATCAGCGATTTTCAGTTTCTTGCAGGCCGGCGGGTGTATTGGCTTGGTCAGGTAACAATGTCAGCCAGACTGCTCCAGCCCGGCCAGGAAGCGCCGGTAAGCCTGCGCTTGGACGGCGAGGTGGCCGAGGCAGCCACCGCCGTCAGGGCGTCGTGTAACTTTGCCAACGTCAAGCTTGAGCCGCTGGACCTGCCGGAGCTGCTGAACCTGCCCTTGCGAAAGCTCAACGGGCAATGCAGCGGCTCAATTGACCTTCAGCTCAACCGCCAGGGCAAGGTTGACCGCTTCGGTTTCAATCTTACCGCCGCCCGGCTCGACGTTCAGCCGACAGCGGGGCCTAAACTGCCCGTATTTGAGCAGGCACATGTGCGGCTCGCCGCGGCATGCGATTTGTTCAGCCCCGGCGGCGGCAGGATCGAGGTCCCGTCGGTTTCGCTGCACCTGCCCGGCATGGACCTCACCGGGCAGGCTGTTCTGTCGGCCGACATCCTGACCGGCAACTGGAAAGCAATCCAGTCGCTGGAGATGCACGGCGTGGTCCGGCCGATGCGTCTGGCGGCGCTGCTGACCGGGCGTCCGTCACTGCCGGGGCAACTGGCTGTGGACGGCTCGCTCCGTGTGCATCTCGGTGTAAAACGCCAACGGCCGCAAATGCGCCTCGTTACGGCCATCGATGGCACCGGCGCTACCATAAGCCGGGCAAAAAGCGTTCTCAAGCCGCTCCACAAAGACCTTCGGGCCGAACTGGAAGCGGTCATCGACGAACGCAACTGGGAGTTCCGCATCGAACAAAGCAGCCTGGTGCTCGGGCTAAACCGCCTTATGGGACGGGGAACGATTCGTGATATCAGAACACCACTGCGCCGCTGGGCCGGCGCCGAAGGGCCGCCAACGCTACGGATGGTCCTGGAGGACCTGGCACAGGTCAATTGGCAAGGTTCATGGTCGATCTGCGAACTGGACTCGCTGCGTGATCTGCATCCGAACCTGGCCTGGTTGCTGGATGGGGCCACACTTCGCGGCGTCGCCACCGGCAGGTGGCTTCTTGACCAGCGCAACGGCATGCGGATTCACGCCTCGGCCCGACTGCCCGAGCAGGCGCACCTGGCCATCGGGCGGTTCGTCAAACCGGCCAAGACCCCAATATCGCTGGAGCTGTCCGCCGCGATAGATGCCGGCAAGCCTGCCCTTGGAGATATCGACGCAGTCCTGACCGTCGGCCCGGGCCGGTTGCACGTCGCACAGGGGCGGATCAATCTGAGAGATGACGACAAGCCAATCGCTGTTGACGCCGACGGGCGATTTGCCGTCGAACGCATAGAGACCCTGCTCGACGTATTGGGCGACTCAGACCGTTGGCCGGTCGGGCTTTGTGGCTCGATGCGGGGCGAATATGCGATTCGCCTCGATTCGGACGCCGCCGGCGCCGCCCAGGCCGAGGCGCATCTACTGGTTGACGAGGCCCGCTGTCAGGTTCGCCCGGGGCCGACGCTTGTAGATTCTCTGGGCGACTGTAACCTTAGCGGTTCGCTTCAAGCCGATCTCTGGAGCCGTTGGCAGCCGGGCAAACTGGAGGCGGACCTTCGGCTGGACGGCGGGGAATTGGACTGCGTCTTCGACGGCCCGACGCGGCGTCTCAAGCCGGCGGGCGTTCCGCTGCGATTTCAAATCGCCGGCTGCCTGAACAGCAACGGGGAAAACCAAACCCTCGAACTCCGGACGTTGGCAATGGACCTCGCCCAAAACAGTCTTCACCTGTCCGGTACTGCGACGTTCAACCCGTCGGTCCGGCCGGTCCAAGGGAAGCTCTGGCCGCCGGGACTGCAAAGCTTCCGGGCGGATGTGAACTCGGCGTGCGTGCCGGGTGAGGCTCTGGAGCGGCTCTGGCCGGAGATGATGGCTGCTGCGCGGGCTTGTGGTGCTTCCGGTGAGCTTAAGGCCGAGACCCGAATCCGCGGCGACACCGAATCCATTCGACTGGAATCGGACCTTGACGCCGACAATCTGGCTGTGATGGTTCCTTCCGTTCTGGCCAAGGCGGTCGGCATGAACGCGAAGGTGAAAGTCGAGGCGACGGTTCCCGTCGATCTGAGCCGCATTCACGTCAACAACCTGCGCGCGACCGTGGGCGATGTTCACCTGCTGGCCGCCGGAGCCGTTACGATGGCCCGCTCCCAGGACGCTCACCGGGCGACTCCCGCCAATACGCTGCACCTGGTCGCCTGGACCGCCTGCGCCGAGACACTGCACTCGCTGGCGCCCGCTCTGAAACCTTATGCCCTGAGCGGAGACGGAATGCTGGAGATGGAATGGAGCGATGACGAAGCCGGCTGGCGGAAGTATCTGCAACCCCAAACCGGCACACCGCTCGGACGAATCAAGGTTTTGGAGTTCCACGCCGATCGGCTCCGGGGACGCTACCGTGGCAAGGACGTTGCCCTTTGCGGCGACGTGCTATTCCGTAACATTGCCCTTGAAGCCGGCGCCCCTCCGGCGCCGCAGGGCGTCAAGAGCAACTTGCTTGAGCTGCGTGCAGGCGATAATCATCTCTGGCTCGTCGCCGAGCTTGGCAAACTCACCACGAAGCCTACCGGGACGTTCCACCTGTTCGGAGCGTATCTCGACGACAAGGACCTGGCCGACTGGCTGTCTGAACCGTCGGACCAGCCGACCAGCCGCCCGAAGAAGCTTACGACTAAAGAAGTCGAAAAGCTCCAAAAGTTTGCCGATAACGCCATCGCACGTGTTCGGCCGCTTCTCGCCGAGGCGTCTGTTGACGGGCGGGTCAGCATTGACCATTTCAAGACGTTTGATGCTTCCGTGGAGCAGATCTACGATGCCCGGCACGTAGAGCTGGCTGCATCGGCCGTCGACGGACAAATCCAGGCACACTACACAGCAAGCCTCAACGGCGGCACGCTCCGCCGGCGGTATCGTATTAACCTGACCGAGCCAAACCCCTCGATAAGCTGCCGGGCTGAAATGCGCGACCTCATTGCCGCGGAGAACATCCGGCCTCAGATAGCGAGGTTCTTTCCCGGCAACACGGTCGAAGGCCTGTTCAACCGCACCGAAGACATAACCGTCTCACTCCGTGACGTAGTGGCCCAGGTGATGGACCAGCGCTACCACGTGCATCCGGTCGGTACGGCCAGGACGCGCGCCATCGAAGGCCTGGTTACGGGCCGGGGTGCGCCGAAGTTCGTTACGCGAATCTTCCCCGGCCTGAACCTCGCCAAATACCGCTACAACACGATGACCGGCTTTGCGGAATTCAAGCCGGACGGGAATACCGACAATGACATGATCTTCAGCGGCCAGGTGTACGACATTTACATAGAAGGCACAACCGACGCCGAGAATATCGGGCGGTACACCATCGGGCTGATCCTGCTCGGCACGCCGCAGACGCCCCAGTGGAACCACGCGTGGAAACAGGGAAGGATACCCATTCTCAAGTTCAAGGCGCGCATCGAGGACGGAAAACTTTATGACGAGGAGGTCTCCTACCCCTGGCCTAACGAAACGCTCGGCGAAATCCTGCTTAAGAACAACATCTTCTATCGCCTCTGGGTGAACGTGCAGAAACAAAAGAAGTAATTTTTGTCCGTTGCTTAAACAGGCAGGATAATGCGGGGGCCTATTTCAGCGATGTGTAAACGTGTCCAGATGCCCCTCACGAAAACTGGCTCTCTCGCACGAAGGCAATGGACAATGGGATGCTGTTTTGGTACGCTTGCCTTGTTGTTGGAAAGTCACCGGGAGCGAAGGTGCTCCAAATGCTGAAAGCCAAATGATCACCAAATCGCACCCAAAACGACGCAACTCAAATCCACCTGGTATCACAACCCTGAGCGGGAAAAAGTTGATTCCTTTTGGTTGGTACGGCGGCAAATTTTCACACCTTTCCTGGTTACTTCCCTTGCTGCCGACATGCCATCACTATTGTGAACCCTTCGGAGGCTCCGCAGCCGTTCTGTTGAACCGCCGTCCGTCGCCGATAGAAACTTACAACGACCTCGACGGCGAAGTCGTCAACTTTTTTCGTGTATTACGCGACGAAAAAAACTCGCTTGTTGAGGCAATCGGATTGACGCCTTTTTCACGTGAAGAGTTTGATTTGGCCTGCCGGTTGGACTCCGCACTGTCTCCCCTTGAACGCGCGAGGCGCTTTTACGTCAGGGCCAGACAAGTCAGGACCGGCCTGGCCCAGACCGCTACTATCGGACGGTGGGCCAACTGCAAGAACACCAGCAGGGCGGGAATGAGCGGCGTAATAAGCCGATGGCTTGGCGCTGTCGAACACTTGCCGGAAATAGCCGAGCGCTTAATAAGAGTACAAATTGAAAATCGGCCGGCCTTGGATGCCATTCGGCTATACGATTCACACAACACATTTTTCTATTGTGATCCACCTTATGTTCATTCCACCAGGGGAGATTCTAAAGCCTACAGCTATGAAATGACGAATGAGCAACATTCGGAGCTTGCTTGTGTTCTCAGCTCTGTAAAGGGGTCAGTTGCTGTTTCAAACTACCAATGTGATTTCATGGATGAGTTGTATCCGCCTCATAAATGGAAAAAAACAGTAAGCGGCCCCAAAACGAACCATGCGACCAAGGGCAAGCGCGTCGAAGTCCTCTGGACGAACTACGATCCAAAGGATATCGCCGGGGAAAATGATGGCAACGGACAACTGTTTGAAAATCTTGGATGATTCATTCGCCCGGGCAAACGCCCAACTCGGTAAGTCATTCATTCGTGATCCGAATCTTCAAGAGGCGGCAACCTACGTCAACCTCTGCCCGAACAATCGGGCTGGGGCGAGGTTCTTGTTGGCTTCAACGCTGGCAAAAGTGGACAATCCGCAGGTCGATATTAGAAAGCCGTTCATTCAAGCGTATGTAGAGGCAAATCAGAATAACGCCTATCCGGGTCGTCATTATGATGAGCGGTACATTTTCGATTTTATAACTCATCACAAATTGCCCTGTAGCCCTACAACCGCGTTCCTTACTCCTGGCTTCAGGACCAAAAATATTGTGCTGACGCTAGAACAAAAATTACGTGGGCGGCCTCCGCAACTCTACCAATACATTCTTGAAATTCTGGCCGCCATTCAATCCGGACAGGTATCCGCCCAGGACGTATTGGCCGAGTCAGTGCGCATCCTTTTGATAGAGAGAAACAAAAGGCAGAGCCGGCTGGAAAAATTAAAGGAGGGCTTGCGGAAAGATGCCGATAGTTTGCCGCTTTCCTCCGAAGATACGGTTAATCTGATTGAGCAGCATTTGCAGTGTAAGAATTCAGCCCGTTTACCTGTCCTTGTTGTGGCGGCGGCATATAGATCTGCGTCTGAAAGGTTAGGGGAAAAGGTGTTGCAACTAAATCCTCATACTGCCGCAGATAAGCAAACGGGGTCTTTGGGAGATGTAGAAATTACGCTTGTGGGAAATGATAAGGTGATCACCACTTACGAAATGAAAGACAAGGCGGTGACGGCGGCGGATATCGACATCGCCATTCAGAAAATAGCGGAAGGCGCAGACGTTCAAAATTATATTTTCATAACCACCGAGAGAATCAATCCTGACGTAAGGGACTACGCGGCTAAGCAGTATCAGGAGTTGGGCGGGGTGGAAATCGCCATTTTGGATTGCTTAGGATTTCTCAGGCACTTCCTGCACCTTTTTCACAGGCTGCGGAGAAGTTTTCTGGACGTTTATCAGGAGTTGGTACTTGCTCAACCTGGAAGTGGAGTGAACCATGCTCTTAAAGAGGCATTCCTTGCATTGCGCAAAGCGGCGGAAACTTTGGAGTAGCCCAAAACTTAGCCGACTGAGCCCAGTGGTTTAGTTGAAATCTCCAAGAACTGATTAAATCCTACATGCCGAGCGGCCGGCGGGTGTTTGAAAAACATGGCAGCCAAGGACGAAAGGGAACAATACAATCATCACCGGGGCCTGGCCCCGTTGCTGCGCCCGACAAGCCCTCTACGGACGGGCATCTTTCTGGCAATCAACCTGGCCGGCTTCGTCGTGGTCAACGCCTTCTGGCAATACCTGGCGACGGGGCGTTGGCTTGGTTTCTCACTGAGCACCTATCAACAGAACCTGACCATGGCCCTGGGTGAGATGTTCCTTCACCCGCTGAACATTTTGTCATATCCGTGGATGGTTCTTGTGATGGGGCTGCTGCTGGCGGTGGTGGTCTTCGTGCCGCTTGTCGTGGCGGTGCTGTACAAGCTGCCATTTGCAGTCTTTTTCGCCGTGATTATCGCAGTTATCGGGCACGCACCGATACTGGCTTTGGCGGTCGTGGTCGGTTGCATACTGGCGGCCCGGACGCCGCTGCGTAGCGACATGCCGTTCCTGGCGACGGTTCTGGGCATGGTTCCGGTGGGCGTGTATCTGTATTTGTTTGGCTTCGGCGAATCAAGTTCAACCGCAGCTATGCCTCTACAGCGGTGGGTGCTGAACGCCCCGTTCCTTATTGGACTGGTTGCGGCGATGTTGGCTGCCGCGGTGGTGCTGGCGATGGCGAGGCTGACGATGTTTCGGCCGGGAGTGGTCTGGCCGGTGCTGGCAGTGCTGCTGGCCGGGCCGATGGTTATATTCTATGCCAAGATCGGGCCGGACAAGCTGAGCTTTGCCCTTATCGCCAATCGACTCGCGCCGGGCGATGCCATATTCGAAGAAGAAACACTGACGGACTGGACAGACCGCAGGCTCGCCCACGGCCTGAACACCCAAACGCTCCGAATCCGTGCGCAGGACGACCTGCACCGCCGCCGACAAGAGATCGTGGAAAATTGCCGGAAGTTTCTTGCGAAATATCCGCAAAGCAGTTGCGGTAGTTCGGTCATGTGGATCGAGGCTCAGTGCATGAGTCTCCAACTTGACTTCCAGGCGATCCAGGTGGGCCTGATCAAGTGCACTGCCGCGTATCCGTCGGAGGCATCGGAGCCTGTCTGGCGGCAATTGCGGCGGCAGTACCCATCATCGCCCCAGGCCGCATTGGCGGCCAGGCGTTTGTGCCAACTAATGCTGCGGAGGCAGAAGGTTCGCGAGGCGGATGAACTGCTGAACGAAGCGACGGCGAGTCTTGGCCGATTCCTGGCGACTGAGACGGATCGCCATAAGCCCCGGCAGAGTATTATCGTCGGTGTGTTTTGCCCGGCGGTCTCCGTGCCGAAGCAAAGGTACTACGCCGAGGCCCTGTTCGAGATGAACAGGCTGCTCTGGCTGATGAAGGAAAACAACTTACTTGATGACCCGCCGGCG
Organism: Planctomycetota bacterium; assembly: GCA_034189755.1. Classification (GTDB taxonomy): domain Bacteria; phylum Planctomycetota; class Phycisphaerae; order SM23-33; family SM23-33; genus JAXIHJ01. Next base: position 14,018 of record JAXIHJ010000039.1, on the reverse strand, counting down.
GCTGAGGCCTTGGCTGCCCTGCTGAAAATCAATCCGTACGAGGCCAACTACCGCGACAGGCTGGCCGAGATCGCCGAAATATATGCCGAGACCAATCTGGGCGACAATCTCGCCCTGGAACTGGCCAAGTCCGAGAGCGACCTGTACGCCCGTGCCGAGAACCTTATCAAACTCGCCGCGGATGAGCGGACAGACGCTGCCATCGAGGCGAACTATGAATTAGGCCGGCTGACGATGCAGACGGCCCAGGCGCCTGTCCTGGGGCTGACCCCGAAGCTCAAGGCGCCGGATGAATATTTTCGGACCGTGGTTGCGGCGCCGGTGAATCCCTGGCAGCATCTGGCGGCGGAGTCTTTGGCCCGGCTTAAGGTCCAACCGAATCGGCGGCAATGAAATAGAAACGCCCGCAGGATACCGCCCCTGCCAAAACGTGCCGATGCATTCGATACGTGCAAAATCATCTTGCCCCAGGGTTCTGATTGCAACGGCCTCGGTCGGCGCCGGACACAACCAGGTAGCCAAGGCGATTGTCGAGTCCCTTGCGACCGAGACCCGGGCGATGGACCTTCAGACGGTGGACGTCGTTGCGCTGATGCCGTGGCTGTTTCGCGCGTATTATGCCGGCGGCTTCGCACTGATGATGTCCAGGTTCCCGCGGATATATGGGCTGGGTTACAGGCTTAGCGACCATCCGCAAGGCCACGGGCGAGGCCTGATGGAGCGGCGCCGGCTTTGGGCCGAGCGGCTGGCGATGCGGCGCTTCGCTGCAACCGTGCTGCGGTACCAGCCGGACCTGGTTGTTCAGACCCATTTTTTCGGTCCGCCGCTGATCGGTCGCATGATACGCCGCCGCCAAATCGCCGCCAGCCAGATGGTCGTGGTAACCGATGTAGAGGTTCATCGCTTCTGGTACAGCGAGAACGTCGAGCGCTGGTTCGTGCCGAGCGATTATTCAGCCGAGGCGTTTCGGCGGTGGGGCATCGCTGAAGACCGGATCACCGTAAGCGGCATCCCCGTCCAGTCAAAGTGGTCCCGGCCGCTGGACCGCGAAAAAATCCTCACCGACTGGCGCCTGCCCGCCGACCGGGAAATCGTTTTGCTTTCAGGCGGCGCGGAGTTTACCTGCGGCCCTATCGCGAAAATCGCCCGCGAAATCCTGCGAACCTCAAGCCGTGCGGCAGTAGTGGTGCTGGCCGGCCGAAACAAAAAGCTGCTGGGCAAGCTGGCTCGATTCCCTGAATCCGGCGAGCGGCTGTTTGCCGTCGGTTTCACCGACCGCGTCCATGAACTGGTCGAAATCTGTTCGGTAATGGTGACTAAGCCTGGCGGCATAAGTACGGCCGAGTGCCTGGCCAGGGGCAAACCGACGGTGTTGCTGAGGCCCGTTCCGGGCCATGAGGCTGGCAATGCCGCCTGGCTGGCCCGACAGGGAGCCGCCGTAGTGGCAACAAGCCACAAGGCGGTGGCCGGCGAGGTATGCCGGCTTCTGGACGACCGGGCTGCACTGGCGTCGCTAAGCCGAAACGCACGCGATTGTTACAGGCCGGGCGCCGAAACTGTCGTCAACGAGATTCGCAAAGCACTTTCGATGTTATCGGCTTCATCGTAGTTTTGGGGGTGTATGTAGATTTTGGTGATTCGTGTCCCGCTCCCTTCCGGTCGCGGAAACAAATCCCGCTCGCTCGCGGCTAGTTTTGGCGAAATCACGTTCGCATGGTGTTCAACTAGCCGCGAGCGCTAAGCGAGCGGGATTTGTGTTTCACAAAAACCCACATGCGTCACAACTTGCATCAAACCCGCCGAGAGCTTACCATGCTGCGAAGATTCATTTTAGCTGTAACCGCACAGGGAGACGCCGGAATGAAGTCGGTTCACATCGTTGAGGATTCTCTGCCTCTGGCCTGGGAAAAATCCACGATTGCCTGCTGGCGGCACGGCGAGAGCTTTCCGACCGAATACGACAAGTCCGGCGACCGGAACAGCCGCGACGTTACTGCGATGGTCCACGTTAGGCGCCCGTTCGACGAGCCTCGGATACATCGGGCGTTTCCCGGCGGGCTGGACGACCTGGAAAAGTACCGCGCCGAGGTGCTCTACGGCGTGCATGACCACTGGATCGACCCGGCCGCCGGCAAGTGGGAATATACCTACCACGAGCGACTGGCCGAATATGACGTTCCCGGAATCGGCCTGTTCGACCAGCTCGCCGCCGTCGTCGAGAAGCTCAAGGCCGTACCGTACACCCGCCGGGCGCAGGCGGTTACCTGGCAGGTATGGAATGATATCAAGGTGGACGACCCGGCCTGCCTCCAGCGGCTGTGGTTCCGCGTTTCCGACGGCCGTCTGCATCTGAACTGCCACATCCGCTCGAACGACGCCTACAAGGCGGCCTTCATGAATATGTACGCATTCACCGAGCTTCAGCGCGTTATGGCTGCCGAGATCGGCGTCCAGCCGGGCCAGTACATTCACGTCGCAGACTCGTTCCACATCTACGGCAGCTATTTCGACGAATTCGAGGGCTTTCTAAAGATGGTCCGCAAGCGAAGTTTCGAAGAGAGGACCTTTTCGACCGAATATGCCAGAGAGATATTCGTGGAAGGCTGTGATAAACTTCTGGCGGAATCTGATATGCCCGCAGACAAAAAGACGCTCGTAGAAAAACGCAAAGCGGAACTTACCGGCTAGCTGGACACCGTCGGCGTAGTTGGCGCGGCCGGCCGGACAACGTTTAGGAGATATGCGATGACGGGAATGGAAATCTTAGGTTCGGCGGCGTACCTGGCCATGGCGGTCCTGGTGGCGCTGATTGTCTTCGTGCTGGTGCGTGGCCCGATGCGCCGGCTGCTGAGCGCGAACTCGCGCTTAACAGAGTGCCGTGCGTTCTTCATCCGGGCACTGCTTGTCATTCTGCTGCTGGTCGCCCTGGGGCTGGTGGCGGGCGAGACCGTGACTCTGCCGGAAGATTCGGCCCCCATGGAATACGTCTGGCAGGCTGCCGGTGAGCTGGATGCCGTGTTCGGCTGGGCCGGCGGCATCCTCGGCGGATACGTTCTGATCCTTACGATCCTGGCAGTGGGTCTGGGGCGATGCCGTGACTAATGAGCAATATATCGTCGTCTCCTACTTCACCGCGGTCGGCGGGGGCATCGTGCTTGCTATTGTTACCGCAATGATTATGCGCGGTCCCCTGCGCCGTGCCGTTGGAGGCGTGCTCTCGCCGCTGGGGCGGCTGATGCGACGCGTGCTGCCGGCCTGGCTGGTCCTGTTTGTCCTGCTGGCCTTCACCATGGTCAGCTATTTCGACTGCTCGCACCACAGCTACCAGGATATCGTCAAAGACCGGCCCCACATGATTAACGTTACACGCACCCAGAGCCAGTACATGCTCATATGCCTGGGCTTGGCCCTTTTGACGTATGTTCTGGTACTGGCCGTGGTGCTGATAATCCGACCACGAGTCGACGAAAGCAAACAGGGCGCTGCTGGGTGAGAAAGGCTACAAGCGATTTTCCAAATGCGCCGCCTAGGACTCGAACCTAGGACCCGCTGATTAAGAGTCAGCTGCTCTGCCAACTGAGCTAGCGGCGCGTCTTAAAAGGCGGGAAGCGTAAAGAATCCCACCCTACCCGTCAAGGTGAAAGTGCCGCGTACGGCCCTTTGCCGAGGCACGTAGCCGCAGGTAACGGGGGCGACTTCTACCCGCCTTCGGCTTGCGCTTGCGGCGGGACATGCTTTTCCACGAAGGCTACAAGCTCGCGGAAGTTCTGCAGCTTCCAGGAATCCAGTGTCAGCGTTTTATCATCGCCGTAATGGAGGTGCAGAAAGCCCTTCGACTGTAGCTTCTCGGCGTCCAGCTTCTTGATCTGGCTCCAGGGGATCTTTTCCCTGTCGGCATAGCCGATCCCACCGGCATCGGCTACGAGTTTGCGCCGCAGAAACAGGATCGCGTACAATCCGCTGAGCACGCCGGCCGGTATGAACACGTATGGGCCTAGAATGTTGTTCAGAACGTATCCCGCCGCCGGGTTGATATGTTTGAAGGTCCAGGCCTCCGGCGGCTCGCGCTGATCGGTGAGGCACCAGATTCCCATTCCGATCAGCATGGCTGCGAAGATGAACCACCGCACCGCTGGGTCTTTGGCGGCGGCGCACTGGACTGCCTCGATGTCCGGGCCTTGCGATGTGTTATTGTCGTTCATAAGGACGTGGCTCCCGTTGTTTGAGTTGTTATCTCAAGACAAAATAAAGATTACAGCACGGCAGCGCCGATGCCAAGCGTTTTTCCGCTTCTCACTCGGCGCGTGTAAATGTTATTGACAGCCCCGCCATGGACGGCTAGGCTACCGCGTTCTACTCGGCCAGGACATGCAGGGCAGCATATAATTACCGCCGTTGGGCAAAATTGGGCCGGGCTTTTGTGGGCCTGACGGCACGTGACAGATTTCAGAAAGGAGCAGCACCTATGGCAGTAAAGGTAGGAATCAATGGCTTTGGGCGGATCGGCCGGTTGGTCTTCCGGGCCATGTGCGAGGAACCGGAGCGGTTCGACGTAGCCGCCATAAACGACCTGGCCGATGCGGATATGCTGGCCCACCTGCTGAAGTACGACTCTACTCAGGGCAAGTTCCCAGGCAAGGTCGTCGCCAAGCAGGACGCGCTGATGGTCAACGGCAAGGAGATTCGGGTTCTTGCTCAGAAGGATCCGGCCCAACTGCCGTGGCGTGATATGGGCGTGGACGTAGCGCTGGAATCAACCGGCATCTTCCGCGCCAATAAGACCGAGACAAAAGCGGGCTACGACAGCCATCTCGACGCCGGCGCCAAGAAGGTCATCATTTCCGCGCCGACCAAGGGTGACGCCGTGACCGTTGTCCTCGGCGTCAACGACGAGGTCCTCACGCCGGAGGTTCGTTGCATTTCCAACGCTTCCTGCACAACCAACTCGCTGGCGCCGGTGGTCAAGGTGCTTCACGAGAAATTCGGCGTCATCAAGGGTCTGATGACCACCTGTCACGGCTACACGTCCGACCAGCGAATCCAGGACCTGATTCACAAGGACAAGCGCCGCGCCAGGGCAGCTGCGATCAACATTATCCCGACTACGACGGGCGCCGCAGTGGCGGTTGGAAAGGTGCTGCCGGAACTGGACGGAAAGCTCGATGGCTATGCGCTGCGAGTGCCGGTTCCAACCGGCTCGATTACCGACCTGACGGTTCTCGTCGAGAAAAAGACCAGCATCGAAGAAGTCAATGAGACAATCAAGGTCGCGGCCGGGGGACCGATGAAAAATATTATCGAATATGTTACCGACCCGATCGTCTCAAGCGACATCATCCACAATCCGTACAGTTCGATCTTTGACAGCGGAAATACATTAGTAATGGACGGCGACATGATTAAGGTCACAATGTGGTACGACAACGAGTGGGGCTACTCCTGCCGCACCGCCGACCTGATCGAAAAGCTGGCGGCGATATAAGAGCAAGTTTCGGTGATTCACCGGTAATTGCCAAACAGGCCCACGGGAAAAACCGAGGGCCTGTTCGCTTTATAAAGGCACGGCCCACAAGGCTTCTGGTTACTCAAACTGACCGATTTGTTCGGAAAGCGACTACTGATGGTTAACTGGTTAATTTGTTAACTGGTTAACCGGAAACAACATAAAGACACGAGATGCGATATTTCACGAAAGCAGAAAACCAGAAAAATTCATAGTCTTCACCATGACCGTTCTATGTTATAACTGATTACTAGTTAACCAGTTAACCAATCAACCCCTGCCTACCTGCTGCTAGGCAGGCAGGAATTACTCAAACGGTCAGTTTGAGTAATTTATGGATAATTTCTTGCTTTTTAGAAGGGGTGTATCCTAAAATGCCAATGACTGACTGGTCAGTCATTATTGTAGGGCGGGCCGTCGCGGTCGCGCGGCGTCCTGTTAGGGACTCTAAGAAGGTGTGCGAACGCCATGGTTAGGTCCGCTTATCAATGAGGATGAAAGCAGATGGCCAGTTCTGAGAACGTGAAGGCTCGGCGGCAGATGATCCTTGCAGCCGCGGAGAAGGTCTTTGATACTTACGGCTACGCTACAACCACGGTTGACGCGGTCGCAGCCGAGGCGGGCATCTCGAAGGGCAGCATCTACAACTATTTTCACAGCAAGGAGGACCTGTTTCATCGGGTCTTCAACCACGCTGTCAGTGGTATGGAAGCTGACACCATGCGGTTGCTGACAAAGCCGATCCCGGCGAGTGAGAAACTCCAGCGGCTGGTGGACCAATGGTTCCAGCGGCTGGAATACGCCCGGCGGATCGGCCGGTTGGTCCTGGAGTTTTGGGCGACAGCGGCGCGCCATCAGCAGGGCGAACTAGCGGTAACGCTTCGAGAGTTGTATCTGCGATGGCGCCAGCGGGTTAGCGCCATTTTAGCTGAAGGCGTAGCGCAAGGCCAATTCAAGCATCAGTTCAGTTCGCCGTTCGCCGGCGCCATGCTGCTGGCGCTTCTGGACGGGATTCAGGTACAGTCGCAGTTGGGCTTTGGTGTTGATTTGGACGAGGAGTTCTTGGCTGCATTAAAAAGCGCCATCCTTACGAGCATTATGGCTGAGAACACGGACGAGGAGAAGACATGAGCCATACGGCAAAACGCGCATGGATTACTGTTGTGTTGCTGGCCGTCTTGGGCGGGTTAGTCTACGGCGGCTTTCACATCGCGGAAGTCCTGCGTCGGCGAAGAGCGGCCGCCACAGAAGTCGCGTCGGGGCCGGTAACGGTTGCTACGGCCCGCATCAGGCTGGCGACTGTCGAGAAGACCACAGCCGTCACGGGTGACATAAAACCCCTGTATGTGGTGGATGTGGTTCCGAAGATGGCCGGGCGACTGGAGCGCCTCCGCCTGCCTGACGGAACGTTGATCGAGGAAGGAACGTTGATCCGGTGCGATCCGGAAAGCGACAAGCTTCCGGTGGTTGCGGTCATCGAGCGAGCGGCCTTGGATGCCGCCTTGCAGCAGGCCCGAGCGGCCTTAAAGGTAGCCGAGGCGTCGCAGCAGCGTGCCAAGGTTCTGCTGGACGACGCACGGCGCGACAAGCAGCGGATGATGAAGCTCTTCGATAAAGGCGTCGCGACCGAAAATGAGCGAGACAAGGCACTGACGGCTTACGATCGATGCATAGTGGAGCTAGAGCTTGCCAAGGCCCAGGTTGCTCAGGCCCAGGCCGCCGTCCAGCAGGCAGAGGTACTGTTGGCCGAGATGACCATCGAGGCGCCTATCTCCGGTATTGTAATTGAAAAATACGTCGATGAGGGCAACATGGTGGGGCCGGCTACGCCCCTGTTGAGAATCGCTCAGACCGAGACGGTCAAGATTGTAGGCGGTGTCAGCGAACGTCATCTTGATACTCTTGTCGCCGGCCGGAGCGAGGCAACAGCTACGGTAGACGCCTGCCCGGGCGAAGAGTTCAGGGGCGTCGTACACATCGTCGGCGAGGACGTAGACCCGGCTACCCGGACGGCCGATGTGGAAATCCGGATTCCGAATCCGCAGCGAAGGCTCAAGCCCGGCATGTTTGCCCGCGTCAGGCTGACCCTCAGGCGTGATGTCGACGTTCCGGTCGTGCCTGATAGCGCGCTGCTTCGGCAAAGCGGGCGGGACTATGTATTTGTAATCATCGGCTCCGAGGCCAGTCGCCGCGAGGTAAAGCTGGGGCTTTCGCAGGGCGCCTTTCACGAAGTAGTATCGGGCCTAAAGGCCGGAGATGCAGTGGTAACAAGGGGGCAGCGCCAATTACAGGACAGGCAGACTGTCAATGTAGTTGAAGGAGACGGGCAATGACCCTTCCAAAGTTTTCCGTCAGCAGGCCTGTTTCAGTCATGATGTTGTTCTTCGCAATTTTGATGGTAGGCGGGGTATGCCTGACGCAACTGCCGGTCGATTTGTTTCCCGAGATGGACCTGCCCGCCATCACCGTTGTTACCATGTACGAAGGCGCCGCGCCTGAAGACGTCGAAACCAAGGTTACCGATCCGCTCGAACGTGCCTTGAGCACCGTGCCGGAGCTTAAGCACATTATGTCCAAATCGATGGAGGGCAGGTCCACCATTACACTGTCCTTCGAGTGGGGGACCGACCTCGACACTCGGGCCAACGAAGTGCGAGACTCCGTCGGCATGGCAAAGATTAACCTGCCGGACGAGGTGGACGAGCCGCGAGTTCTGAAGTTCGACATCGCGCGGTTTCCGATCATGGTTTACGGCGCCACGGCTGAAGAAAGCTACTCCAAACTGGAAGACATTCTGGACGACGAAATAGCCGATCCGCTGAAGCGTCTGGCCGGAGTCGGGTCGGTCAATGTGCGGGTGCCGCTGCACCGCCAGATTAACGTGGAACTGGACCGTGAGCGTCTGGCGGCCTACGACCTGACACCGCAACATGTCGTCGCGGCGATTATCAATGAGAACAAGGACACCCCGGCCGGGAACGTAAAGACCGGCCTGACCGACTACCTCGTTCGTGTGCCGGGCGAATTCGAGCAGGTTGAGCCGATGAAGCATATTGTCTTGGCTGCCCGCAACGGGTCGGTAGTCCGGTTGGCCGACGTGGGCACAGTCACCGATTCTTTTGAGGAGGTTTACCACCACGTTACGGTTAACGACCATAACGGCGCGATCCTGATGGTGCAGAAGCAGTCCGGGGCCAACACCGTCCAGGTCGCAGAGGCGGTTCGAGAAAAATTGGCCACTCTGGTAAAGAGGCTGCCGCCGGACGTCAAGATCGTCAACCTGATGGATTCGTCCGAGGACATTCAGCGCACGATAAACGACCTCTCGTCCGCTCTGCTGCAGGGTGGGCTTATGGCGATGGCGGTGGTGCTGCTGTTCCTTCGCCGCTGGCGGGCGACGTTGATTGTGGCGATGACGGTTCCGTTTTCGCTGGTCATGGCTATCATCGCGATTTACTTCCTCGACTATACCATCAACATGATGACACTGTTCGGGATGATCATCGCCATCGGCATGATCATGGACAACGCAATTGTGATTCTTGAGAACATCACACGCCACCGCGAGGAGGGCGAACGGCCCAGTGAAGGGGCCGTTTATGGCGCGTCCGAGGTGGCGATGGCCATCACCGCCTCCACGCTGACGACGGTGTGCATCTTCTTTCCCATTCTCTTTGTAAAGGGCATTACCAAGATTATTTTTGCTGATTTCGCGGTGGTGGTGTGCGTGGTGCTTTTCGGCTCGCTTCTATCGGCTATTTTGTTGACGCCCATGCTGAGCGCCAAGTTGCTGGGCCGGGTCGGGCGAGGCCGGTTTTTCCAGGTCAGCGAACGGGCTCTGAACGCGATGTCCGAGGGATACTCCCAGCTTCTGGGCTGGGCGCTGGGACATCGCAAGACTGTTATATTGATCGCGGTCGTCTGCTTCGCCGCCAGCCTGATGCTTATACCGTATCTGGGCAGCGAGTTCATGCCGGAGGAAGACCGTGCACTGATTCGCGGTACTATCTTCCTGCCCGTCGGAACGCGCGTTGAGGAAACGGCGCGGGTCATGAAGGCAATCGACCGCATCCTCCAGGAGGAGATTCCCGACAGCGAGCGGCTCGCCGTCTTTACACGTTGCGGGGTCGGCAAACGCGGTTTCTCCGTCATGGGCGAAGAAGGTTCTCATATCGGGGGCTTCGGCGTCAAGCTGGTGCCGATTGTCAACCGGTCTCGCAACATCAAGCAAATATCCGCTGCACTGCGCCGGCGCATCGAAACCAAGCGGCGACTGCTCCGCATCGACAAGTACTGGCTGGATTCTCAGGATCCGATGACCGGCATGATCCTCGGTGGGGAGCGGCCGCTGACGGTGAATATCATCGGCGACGACATTGAGGCGACGGACAAGCTCGCCGCCGAAATTAAAGCCATTGCCAAACGCACGCCGGGAACCGTGGATGTCGCCGTTTCGCGTGTTAAAGGCAAGCCGGAATTATGGGTCAACGTCGATCGCGCCAAAGCCTCGGACATGGGGCTGAACGTCCATCAGATAGGTGACACCGTCCGGGCCAGTTTCTACGGCAGGGAGGCCAGCAAGTACCGCATCCACGGCGATGAATACGATATCTTCGTGCGGCTGCGCGAGCCGGACCGCAGCGACCCGGCTGATATATTGGCTACACCCATCCGCACACCGTTCGGCCGGCTTGTTCGGGCTGAAAACGTCGCCGACCTGTCCGTGGAATACGGACCGCTGGAAATCGAGCGGAAGGATCAGGGGCGGGTCGTCAACGTAACCGGCAACGTGGACAAGCGTTCGCTCGGTGATGTTACCGCCGAGATCGAAGCCGAAATCGCAAAGCTGACCATCCCTCATGGCATCGAGGTCAACATGGCCGGTCAGACCGAAGAGCAGCGGGAATCGTTTTTTTGGCTGATCCTGTCGCTGGGCGTTGGAGTGATGCTGGTTTATATGATTATGGCTGCCCAGTTCGAGTCGCTGCTGCATCCTTTCGTCGTGATGTTTTCCGTGCCGTTTGCGTTTACGGGCGTGTTCGTGGCTATCTTTCTGGGCGGGCACCACGTCAGTGTCATCGTCCTGCTGGGACTGCTGATGCTTATAGGCGTGGTCGTGAACAATGCGATTGTGCTTGTGGATTACATTAACGTTCTGCGAGCAAGGGGCGTTTCGTTGCTCCAGGCCGTTCAACAGGCAGGCAAGACACGCTTGCGACCGGTGCTCATGACGGCCCTTACGACCATAGTGGCGCTGATACCGATGGCGTTCGGCCGCGGACAAGGCGCAGAAGTATGGAACCCGTTGGGACTGACCGTACTGGGCGGACTGCTGGTTTCAACGCTGGTGACGCTGGTACTGGTGCCGACGGTCTACAGTATTTTTGAAGTGCGGTTTAGGCGAGGCAAAGCAAAATGAAACTCCTGCTGATTGCATACAACGAGGCGGTTGACCAGGAAATGATGGAGCGGCTCGATGCCTGCGGCGTTACAGGCTACACGAAGTGGACGCGGGTCCTGGGCCGAGGCGCAACAAGCGGGCCGCATCTGCTCAGCCATGTCTGGCCCAAGGGCAACAACGTCCTGGCTGTCGCTGTTGAGGACGAAGCCGCCGATGCGATCTTTCAGGCCGTCGACGAGCTTAGGCAATCTGCCGGAACTGAGGGCGTCAAGGCATTCGTCCTGCCGATTGAGCGGGCAACTTGACATTGACATCACCTTAGCCGGATCGAGACAATCGTTGCGTGTCGAAGGTTTATTTCATCCTGGGCTGCACCGCCTGCGGCAAGGGCGCCGTTAGCCGAAACCTCGCCAAGCGGATCGGAGGCCGGATTGTAAGTGCCGATTCGATGAAGGTCTATCGCCGGATGGACATCGGCACGGCCAAGCCGTCAGCCAGCCTACGTGCGAAGGTTCCGCATCACTGTATCGATATCGTCGAGCCTTCCGAGAGTTTCTCCGTAGCGCAGTATCTGGAACATGCCGACGCAGCTATTGCCGAGATTCACTTGGCCGGGGCGGTTCCATTGGCCGTCGGCGGCAGCAGTTTGTATATCAAGGCCCTCTCGGAAGGTTTGTTCGATGCTCCGTCGGCTGACCCGAAGATCCGATCGCTGCTGAAGGCCAGGGCGAAGGCCGAAGGCGTTGAGGCTCTTTACAAGGACCTCTTGGATGTGGACCCGGAAGCGGCTGAGCGTATAAGCCGAAACGACGAGCGGCGGATCATTCGCGCGCTGGAAGTTTATCAAGCCGCCGGCCGGCCGATAAGCTCATTGCAAAAGCAGTGGGATACGGGCCGGCGACGGTACGATTGCGTTTTTCTGGGCCTGCGGAGAGACCGTGCCGACCTGCACGGCCGGATCAACCTTCGCGCCAGGCGAATGGTCGAAGCCGGCCTGAAAAACGAGGTCGCCTCGCTGCTGGCCGAGCCTGCGGGCCTGTCCGACCAGGCCGCCGTGGCGGTCGGATACGCTGAGATGATTTCACACCTGCGCGGTGAGGCGACATTGGCCCAGGCCCTGGAACGCATCAAGATAAACACTCGCCGACTGGCCAGGAAACAGCGAACATGGCACCGTCGCTTTCCAAACGTGCAATGGTTTGACGTCGCCGCAGCCGAAACGCCAGAAAAAACGGCGGATCGAATCTTCGCGGCAATGCAGCTCGCCGGGCAGAACCTATGAACGCGGACATCGAAAAAGAGTACGGGCCGTTCATGTCTGCGGCGCTGGAACAGGCCGGGCGAGCGGAAGCATTGGGCGATGTGCCCGTCGGTGCGGTCATTGTGCGCAACGGGCGAATTTTGGCTGCGGCACATAATCGGCGGATTGTCGATGCCGACCCGACCGCCCACGCCGAGATGCTTGCCATTCGACAGGCTGCTGGTGAGCTGGGCGACTGGCGTCTGGCCGGCTGCACGATTGTCGTTACGCTCGAGCCGTGCTGCATGTGTGCCGGTGCAATCGTGTTGGCCAGGCTGGACCGCCTGGTCTACGGCGCAGCCGACCCCAAAGCCGGCGCGGCCGAAACGCTCTACCGTCTTTGCGACGACGGGCGATTGAATCACCGGCTGCAAGTCGTCGGCGGCCTGCTGGCTGAACCGTGCAGCGAACTGCTGAGCAACTTCTTTAGAACCCGGCGCGACATGGGAAAGAAGTAGAGCCGAGTAGTTCCGAAGCCCTTAGGGACTCTTAATTCTTGTCCGGGTTCCGCAGCCGCCAGTTGGTCGCCTGACTTTCAGTATCGAGCTGCTTTACCGGCGCCCAGGCGAATTTGTCGCCCGTGGCGCTGCGCAGCAGAACCCAGCACTTGCCGTTGCCGGCGTCATACAGCATGAAATTCTCATCGTCGGCGGCAACCTGATACGGGCCGGCGCCGCCGGACTGCGCCGAGGCCGGTTCGGTCCGGTGCCACAACACAGCAGCAGCAGCCAGCACCAGCACGGTCAGCACGATGGATAAAAGAACCTGTTTCGACATTACTTTTCTCCTGTTTTGGGGTTCTACCCAGCCGGTCAGTGGTCGAACTTTTCCGAGGTGAACAGATATACCTTTGCATCTTGCCGCTTCCAGGCATCGGGCGGCAAGTGGGCCTTGCCCTGACAGCATCGGTTTAGGAACTGCTCGGCGTCCCAGCCTTGGTCGGTAGCCACCTCAGGCAGGAAGCAGCCCGACCGGCCTTCGCAGACGATGTGTATGCCGTGTTTGCCGATTTCGAGTTTTTCCGGCTCGGTGGTCTCAGCCAGCGGCGAGAGGACCGAGACCTCCACCTTGAGCTGAGAAAGTTCCGCCGGCGTGATGGGGTCTACGGTGAATCGAGGGTCGCAGGCGGCTGCGGCGCCCATTTCCACGATCATCTCGGCCAGCGGCCCGCGCGGCGAAAACGTGCCGATACATCCTCGCAGGCGGCCTGCGTTGGTCAGCGTCACGAAGCAGCCTCGCTGCTCGGCGAGCACGCCTTCGGCTGCGTCTGTAAGCGGCCTGAGTGTGCCCAACACCTCAGACTCGACGGCGCTCCGCGCCAGCGATATCAGTTTCGCTCGTTCTTCCACGGATATAGCCATAATCTGTTCTCCCCGGCGGCTCTAGATCTTCTTGATAAAGCATTCAAACGTCGTGACGCCGGTCAGCACAACGACGGTTACAGCCGCCGCGGCAATCAACACGCCTAGTACGGTAGCGATGTAGAATTCCCTTTTGGTAAAGCCGAGCAGGTAGCCGCCGAAGGCCCCGCTATAAACGCCTGAGCCCGGCAGCGGAACGCCTATGAAGAAACCCAGCCCCCACGTGCCGTACTTTTCAACCAGGGGATGAATCTTCTTCTGTGTCTTGACGATCGTCCGGTCCCAGAACCGATTCACCAGCCGGATGCGCAGCAGCAGATGCAGCAGCTTCTCGAGCAGGAAATAAAGAATCGGTCCGAGCAGGATATTGATCACTACAGCCAGGGCCGCGACGGGCAACCAGGGCAGCTTGGCGACCAGGATACCGTAGGGAATGCTCGCCCGCAGTTCCAG
>JAXIHJ010000038.1:0-9189 GCA_034189755.1 Planctomycetota bacterium | reverse complement strand
TGCCGCCGGGAGAGTGATATGGGCCTTCAGCGATTTTGTAGCCTCAGGCTCGATCGCAGTGGGCGTAATCCTGTTCGCCATTTTGGTAATCGTGCAGTTTATCGTAATCACCAAGGGCGCCGCGCGTATCAGCGAAGTAGCGGCCCGGTTTGTGCTTGACGCTATGCCCGGCAAGCAGATGGCCATCGACTCCGACCTGAAGTCAGCCCTGATTGACGAAGCCGAAGCACGCCGCCGCCGCAAAGACATCGCACGCGAGATGGATTTTTACGGGGCCATGGACGGGGCATCGAAGTTTCTTCGCGGCGATGCGATTGCAGCGGTGATTATCACGATGGTGAACATCCTCGGCGGGCTGTACGTCGGGACGGTGCAGCAAGGCTGGAGCCTGAGCGAGACAGTGGCGCTGTTCACCAGGTTGACCATTGGCGACGGCCTTGTAACGCAGATACCGGCGTTCATAATTTGTGTTTCGGCTGCACTGGCTGTTACGCGACCTTCGGCCAGGACCAACCTCGGCGAAGAAACGGTCAGCCAGCTTCTGAACAAACCCATCGTGTTGGTGATTACGGCTGTCTTCCTGGGGATGTTGGCGCTGACGTCGCTGCCGAAGATTCCGCTGTGTCTGCTGGGTGCTGGCTGCGTGGTCCTGGCGTGGACACTTTTCCACCGGGCCCGTGCTGAGGCCGCCGGTGAAGACAAGCCGTCGTCCGCCTCGCCGCCGGAGGCCGAAAACGTCGAACAACTACTGACTGTCGATCCGATGCGTCTCGAACTGGGCTACGCGCTGGTTAAGCTGGTCGATGCCTCTCGGGACGGGGACCTTATGGATCGTGTCGCGGCGATGCGCCGGCAGGTGGCGGTGGAGATGGGCTTTCTCGTGCCGCCTATTCGAATCCGTGACAATCTCCGTCAGAAAGCGCACGCCTATACGATCAAAATTCGCGGAGCCAGGGCCGCATCGGGCAGGCTCTATCCGTCCCAGGTGCTTGCCGTCAGCACCGGCGTTACAAACGGCAAGCTTGTAGGCCGGCAGGCAAGCGATCCGGCGTCCGGCACGCCTGCGGTATGGATTGGTCCCGACCAGGCCGAACACGCCGAGATGATGGGCTATGCCGTTGTCGAACCGGCTGACGTGTTAATGACGCACCTTGCGGCGATTATCCGCCGGCATGCGGGTGAATTGCTGAGCCGCCAGCACGTGGCCAGGCTGCTGGAACGGCTCGAGGCCCAGGCGGGCAAGGTCGTAGCCGAGGCAAGGGAAAAACTCAAGCCCCACACGATCCAGAAAGTGCTTCAGAACCTGCTCCGGGAACGCGTTCCGATTTGTGATTTGGAGATAATCCTCGAAGTGCTTACCGAATACGCCGAGCAAACCGATGACACTGACGTGCTTACCAAAATGGTTCGCAGCGCACTGGCCCGGACGCTGGCCGAACAGTACACCGGGCGCGACGGCAAGGTTTGGTGCGTCTCGCTGGCCCCTGACGCGGAAGAGGCGATAGGCGGCAATCCGGCTGCGACCAATGCCGGAATCGCACCGCCGGCCGCCACGGAAACAACCGGCCGGATTACCAAAGCCATCCACGATGCCCTGAAGCGTATGGGTGAAGCGGGCCATCGGCCTGTGGTGCTGTGCTCGCCCGCCACCAGGGCCGCACTCAGCCGCCTGATAGCCCCCGCCGTGCCGGATGCAGCCGTGCTTGGTTATGATGAAATCAACACCGTGGAAGTCAAATCCGTGGAATGTGTAGGGATAGAAACATGAACCTGAAAACGTACCAAGCTCCAACGATGGCCGAGGCGTTGGCGGAGGTCAAGCAAGACCTCGGCCGCGAGGCGGTAATCCTGAACACGCGAAACTTCCGCAAAGGCGGGCTGCTGGGCATAGGCGGCAAGAGCATGTGGGAGGTAACCGCTTCGAGCAATGTGAATGTCCCGCGGCGACTGCCCCGGGGCCGATACGCCAGCGACATGGTGCCGGCCGGGCGGCAGGCACGACCGTTGGCGCCGGTGCCCCGAAACGACACCGTGCAGGCCGGATTGTCCCCGTCGCCGGAAACCCGAGGCGGCAGCCGGGGGTCGCTCGGCGAACAGGTCGGCGAAATCCACGGCATGATCCAGAGGCTTCTTGCCCGGCACGCGGGCGGGCGGGACGACGACATGCCTCACCAGTTGCGCCGCTTACGCACGCAACTGCTCGCCCAGGAGGTAGCCGAGGACATGGCCGATGCGCTGATTTGCCAATTACAGATGAGCTTGACGGGCCGGCAACTTGACGATGCCGAGCTGGTCCGCCAGCGCCTGGTTCAGACCGTCGCTTCGCGGATACCGATAGCGGACCATTGCACCGAGACGTCGCAGCGGCGCGGCCGGGTCATCGCGCTTGTAGGCCCGACGGGAGTCGGAAAAACCACCACCATCGCCAAGCTCGCAGCCAATTTCAAGCTACGCCAAAAGCTGCGGGTGGGATTGGTTACCATCGACACCTACCGCATCGCCGCCGTCGATCAGCTCAGAACGTATGCCGAGATAATCGAGGTGCCGCTGCATGCGGTGCTGACGGCTGACGAACTGGCCCGAACCATCGACGACATGCGGGACCTGGATGTAGTCCTGATCGATACGGTAGGCCGGAGCCAGAACGATCAGACTCGCCTCGAGCGGCTTCGGAGTTTTCTTGAAGCGGCGCCCGTGGACGAACTTCACCTGGTCGTCTCCGCGACGGTGAGTCGCTCGACCGCCGCCAAAACGCTGGAACGGTTCATGCCGCTGGGAGTGAACCGCCTTCTGGTTACGAAGCTCGACGAAGCAGAAACATTCGGCCAGATTCTGAACATCGCTGCCGCCGATGCCGGGCCGCTCAGTTACGTAACCACCGGCCAGGATGTACCGGATGACATAGCGCCGGCCGACAACGGCTACCTGGCAAGGTGCATCCTTGGAGGCACATTGAATGCATGTTGATGATCAGGCCAGCAAGCTTCGGAAATTGATGCGGGAAACGCGCTACAGCCGGACCGTTTCAGTCGTTTCGGGCAAGGGCGGTGTCGGCAAGTCCAATATCTCGCTGAACCTTTCCATTTTGCTGTCAGCCGCCGGCAACCGCGTCGCTTTGGTGGATGCCGACTTCGGGTTGGCCAATCTCGACGTGCTGGTGGACACGGACGTTTCAGCGAATCTCTCACACGTAATCGCCGGAGTCCGTCGGCTGGATGAAATCGTGGTTGACCTTCCGAGCGGCGTTCAGTTTGTGCCCGGCGCCAGCGGATTGGCAAAACTGGCGCACCTTTCGGAATTCCAGCGAGCGAAATTGCTCGAGGAGCTGACAGCCCTTGAAGCGAACAACGAAATCATCGTGATCGATTGTGGGGCCGGCATCGGGCCGAGTGTGATGCATTTCGCGGCTGCGGCCGACATCGTGCTGGTCGTTACTACGCCGGAACCAACCGCGATTACCGATGGATACGCCATGGTGAAGGTCCTGGCCCAGCAGGGCTACAAAGGACAAGTAAGCCTGTTGGTTAACTTCGCCGACAGCCGGCACGAGGCACGCATGACGTACGATCGAATTTCAAATGTGGCCGGACGGTTCCTGGGAATCAGGTGCCTCAACGCCGGATACGTACCGATTGACCCGAGGGTTCGTCAGGCCGTTTTCCGCCGGGAGCCGTTCGTGCTGGCTTATCCCAACTGCCACGCCAGCCGGTGCCTGGCCGCCCTGGCAAACAAGCTCTCGGCCAGCGGGGCAATGGTGGATCGTAAGGAAGGTTTCTTCCTCCGAGTGGCCAACTGGTTCACCTGAACCTCTTTGACTGTAAGGACTTAAATTTAAAATCCCAACAAGGTCTTGAAACGGTTTGAAAAAAATTTGGAAAAATCGAAAATAGGACTTGAAATGTGAACCTAAAGAATCTACACAATATAGAGAATCTGAGTACTTTATTGAATATAGATTTGCCGATAATACTATGGCACTCTTCCAACGGGACCTTGTCGGGTAGGTCTCATGTGGCGATTTTACCTCGTAACAACTTTTAGGACAACAAGCTATGAAAAAACCAAGCAAATCCAGCCGGCGCACATCAGGCAAAGCATCTCGGGTACAAGCGAAGAAGGAGCGAGCCAAGATGAAGACATCGCAAGAGAAGGCTTCAGATGAGCAACTCCGCAAATGGTGGAAGCGTTACACGAAAACCAAGGACGATGCAACTCGGAACTGTCTGTTGGAGCATTACTTGCCGACTGTGAAATATATCGCTGACCGGCTGTATGCCAAGCTTCCGGACGAAGTGGACTTTGATGATCTTATGTCGGCCGGCATCTTTGGGCTGATGGATGCAGTCAAGGCGTACGACCTGAGCCGTGGCGTAAAGTTCGAGACGTATTGTGCCCCGCGAATTCGGGGTGCTATTCTGGACGAACTTAGGTCTATGGACTGGGTGCCGCGGCTGGTCCGCAGCAGGGCGCACAAGCTCAATGAGGCCATGCGTGCTCTGGAGGCTCAACTCGGCCGGAAGCCCAACGAAAAGGAGTTGGCCAAGCAGATGCGCCTGCCGATGAAGGAGTTTCACAAGCTGCGTCGTGACGCCCATGCGGTAGGCGTGGTCTCGCTCAGCCGGCGGTGCTTTGAAACGGATGCCAATAAGGACATCTGCGAGATTGACGTGCTGGAAGACCGGCGGAGCGATAATCCATTCCGCGTTACCCAGCAAAAGGATATCAAGGAGCTTGTAACGCGAGGGCTAAGCCGGGCCGAGCGACTGATCGTTCTGCTTTACTACTTTGAAGAAATGACGATGAAGGAGATCGGTGAGACGCTGGACCTGTCCGAAAGCCGGGTCAGCCAGATGCATTCGGCTATCCTGGAACGCTTCCGTCACCAATTCGGCAAGTGTCGAAAGGAACTGCAAAGCGCCTGACGTGAAAGGGTCGGCAAATGCGTTTTACGAAGATGCACGGACTTGGAAACGACTATGTATTTGTGGACGGTTCGGCTGAGCGGGTGGACGACCCGGCCGCACTGGCCCGGGCGGTCAGCGATCGGCATTTCGGCATTGGGGGCGACGGGCTGATTCTGATTCTCCCGAGCGACTCGGCGGACGTCCGCATGCGTATGTTCAACGCCGACGGTTCGGAAGGGCAGATGTGCGGCAACGGCATCCGCTGCGTGGCGAAGTACGCATACGATCACGGTCTGGCCGGGTGCAATCCGATGCGTGTGGAGACAGCCGCCGGCGTCAAGTCCATCGAGTTGGAAATCGCCGGCGACGGAACGGTAACCGCCGCCACCGTGGACATGGGCCAGCCGATTTTGGACCCGGCCGCCATACCGGTCAGCATTCCGCAACAGCGTGTCGTTGATTTGCCCGTCCGCACCAGCAAGCACGCGTTCAAGATGACGTGCCTGTCCATGGGCAACCCTCACGCGGTTATTTACGTGGAAGACCTATCGGCCGTGCCGCTTGAAGAGGTCGGTCCCGAGCTGGAGCATCACGCGCTGTTTCCCGAACGCGTTAACGTTCACTTTGTCCAGGTGCATTCTCCGGACGAGGCGGCGATGCGCACCTGGGAGCGTGGCAGCGGCATTACGCTGGCCTGCGGAACCGGCGCCTCAGCCGTCTGCGTGGCGGGCGTATTGACCGGCCGGACGGCCCGCAGTATTACCGCCCACCTGCCGGGCGGCGAGTTGAAGCTGCAATGGCTGGAGGAAAACAACCACGTCATGATGACAGGCCCGGCCGTCGAGCTGTTTGCCGGCGACTGGCCGGCCTGAGGGACGCCCTAACTCAGTCCCATCTGCTTCAGATTGCGGTAGCTTATAGCCAGGCACTCGAAGGGGGACCGCTCATAGCAGAGGTCCTGCTCGACTATATACCACTCTACACCGCTTTCGGCTGCTGCGGTGAGAATAGCCGACCAATTCAGATTGCCCTCGCCGACCTCTGCAAAACGCTGCTCTTTGGGCGGTTCAATTGCCATATCTTTCAAATGCAGCAGTGGTTCGCGGCCGGCACACTTGCGGATCCATTCAGCCGGGTCGCCGCCTCCGTGCTGTATCCAATACGTGTCTATCTCGGCCTTGAGATGTTCGGGGGCGGTTTGCTCATACAGCATCTCCAGCCACGTCTTGCCTCCATAGCGACCGAACTCGTGGCTATGGTTGTGGTATGAAAAATCCATGCCCGCCTTCACGAGTTTTTCGGCAACGCCGCCGAGTTCATCGACGAAACGCTTTAGGCCCTCGGCACTGTAGTAATCTATGGGCAGACCGCCTATGGCAGGATGTGTGCAGTTCCAGAGCTTGTGTTCCTCGATCACGGTGTCCAGATCATTTAGAAACTGATTCCACTCGACGTGGGTAGCTGCGATGGTCAGGCCGTTATCCGAAATGACTTTCGCAAGTTCCTGTGGGTCCACCGGGCCGATTCCGGATAACTGAACCGCCTCGTAGCCAATGTCTGCAACTTTTTTCATGGTTTCGGCGATCTCAGGGATCGTTTTGCAAAAGTCTCTAAGCGTGAAGAGCTGCGCAGCCAAAACAGATTTCGACATGTTTAAGCTTCCTTTTGTTAGTGCGTTAGTAAGTTACCTGAACAGCCTGCCTTGCCGGAGGCAGGCAGGATTTGGCAGACATTATACTGCCTCCCCGCTTGCGCCAAGGAGTTTCTGCGCCAGATGCTCTGGCGGGCGTCCCCGGCGTGCAAGCCGCGATGCGGCGGATAAAACTTAAATCGCCCTGATTTCCATGTTTCCCAAAAGAAACGTATGTTTCCTTTTGGCAACATGATGCGGTTTCGACGGAGGCGATATTCATGATTCAGAAAGAACTGACCCGTCAGGCGGTGGGGGCGAAAATCCTCCTGATAGATGAGGACCCGATTATCCTTGAGAACCTCAGTGAGTTTTTGGAGCAGGAGGGTTATGACGTTTCAACGGCTGCGACAGGCGCGAGGGGGCTTAATTATCTGCAAAGCTCGGCTTTTAACGTGGTTATAGCCGATGCCGACATGACGCAGACCGAGGGCCTGGAATTGTTGCGGCACATAAAGGACCGCCACGACGGGACCGCCGTCATCATGATGACCGGTTACGGGACGATCGCTTCGGCCGTCGAGACCATCAGGCGGGGGGCGTATGACTATCTCGTCAAGCCGATTGCCGATGACGACGTGCGCACGGCGGTGAAACGCGTGTTGCGCCGGCAGAAGCTTCTGGCCGAGAACAGTCAGACCAATATGTTGTCCGGAGGCCGCGGCCTGGAAAACGTAATCGGCGCGGATTTTCATATGGCGAAGGTTTTTGACCTCATCAATGCCGTCGCCGACAGCCGCTCGACCGTGCTGATTACCGGCGAATCCGGCACGGGCAAGAGCGTAATCGCCCGCGCCATCCACGCCCGATCGCCGAGGCGCAGGCATCCGTTCGTGGAGGTCTCCTGCGGTGCACTGCCGGAGACGCTGCTGGAGAGCGAGTTGTTCGGACACGTTCGGGGCGCGTTTACCGACGCGGTAGCCGATAAGCCGGGCAAGTTCGCCGTCGCCGAGCATGGAACAATCTTCCTGGACGAGATTTCGTCGGCCTCGCCGCGGCTTCAGGTCAAGCTGCTCCGCGTGCTTCAGGAACGACGGTTCGAACCGGTCGGAGGCAACGAGACGCAAGAAGTGGATGTGCGGGTAATCCTGGCGACGAATCACGACCTGTGGCAGGAGGTGCAGGCCGGCCGGTTCCGCAAGGACCTGTACTACCGCGTCAACGTGGTGAATATCGAAGTGCCGCCGTTGCGGCAGCGAGTTGATGACATTCCACTGTTGGCCGAACACTTCCTCCATAAATTTTTGGCCGAAGACCGTACGAGAAAATCAGCCCCCGGCCGGGACATCCGGGGTTTTTCGCCCGAAGCGATGGACCGGATGCGGCGTTACGCCTGGCCGGGCAATGTCCGTGAGTTGGAAAACTGCATTGAGCGGGCGGTGGTATTGTGCCGGGGGGCGTATATCGACTGCGAGGACCTGCCGCCTGCCGTGCTGGACGGCACGATGCAGAGGCACCTGCTGACGCCCGTCGGCGAAGGCGTAACACTCCAGCAAGCCCTGGCCGAGCCGGAACGCCGGATTATCTTCGATGCGTTGCAGGCCAATGACGGCAACCGCCGAGCAACCGCCGACCAACTGGGCATCAACCGCACAACGCTCTACAAGAAGATGAAGAAGTACAGCCTGCTGGGGAAGCAATAGGGGAAAAGGGAAAGGGAAAAGAGGGAAAAGGGGTCAGGTACTTTTTTATTGCTTTTTGGTTCGAGCTTGCTAATATCTCGATATGCCAAGAAGGCCAAGAGTAACGGTTGGTGGAATCGTCTATCACGTATTGAACCGGGCCAACGCGAGAATGCAGATTTTTGAACGGCCTGAGGACTATGGGTTGTTTGAGCAGGTTCTGGCCCAGGCCCACGAACGTGTGGCGATGCGGACGGTCTCTTATTGCGTGATGCCGAACCATTGGCATCTGGTGTTGTGGCCGCGGAAGGACGAAGACCTTTCGGCGTTCATGCGTTGGCTGACGCTGACGCATACGCAGCGGTGGCACTCGGCCAAGGGCACGGCGGGGGCTGGACACCTCTATCAAGGGCGGTTCAAGAGCTTTCCGATCCAATCTGACGAACATTATTTGACGGCGTGTCGGTATGTGGAGCGGAATGCCTTGCAGGCCGGGCTAGTGTCCCGCGCGGAGGATTGGCGCTGGTGCAGTCTTTGGCGTCGGGCCTTCGGGAAGGCTGATGATTGGACGCTGCTGAGCGATGGGCCTGTGGATTGGCCGGAGGACTGGACCGACCAGGTGAATCGCCCGCAGACCCACAAGGAGTTAGAAGCGTTGGCAAAGTGCATTGAGCGCGGCCAGCCTTTTGGTAACGAGACATGGATAAAACGAATCGCGCGACGTCTGGGCCTGGCCTCCACGTTACGTCCTCGCGGCCGACCTCGAATGGAACAAAAGGGCGGGAAGAAAAAACGCAGAAAAAGTACCTGACCCCCTTTCCCCCTTTTCCCATGCGACTATTCCTGGCATTCCTAATAGGAAGTGTAGATAACTGATTACTACGAGCTGCTTGCCGGTGGTATGTATGGTTAGTGTCAAGGCCTAAGCACTAGGGAAAGAGTGCCAACCAGTAGTCGCCGCGCTGCGTCACTA
>JAXIHJ010000037.1:0-7239 GCA_034189755.1 Planctomycetota bacterium | reverse complement strand
GCCCAATTGCGCCCAGTTGCGCCCAATTGCGCCCAGTTGCGCCCAGTTGCGCCCAGTTGCGCCCAATTGCTCCCAAACCGTTTTTTACGTAAGTCGCGAGTAAGCAAACACTTAGCTGTTTTAGGCCCCCATAAATGAGCGGTTTTGAAATTTTTCAAACATTGGGGTTTTTGAACAGTAGTTCGCTAACTCGTTGACTTCAAAAGCGTTCCGTGTTCCGGTATTAATTTGTCAAATAGCGTACTTGGACCTCGGACCCCTGCCTGCTTACCGCAGGTAGGTAGGTTGCTCGCGCGGAGCGCGAGCGCTCCACCTTCTACGAAATGACGCGATTTGCGCGCGCAGACGGTGTTGCAAAACTTCTTTTGACGTTGTAAGTCCCGGCCGGGCCTGGAGAAGTTTTTTTTATTTTCCGGAGCTGCTTTCGGAGTGAGCTTGTAAATCCGTGCGCACAAAACAGTCCACGAATTACACGAATGACACGAATTCAAAAAAAAGAAGAAAATCGTCCACGCTTGCCCGCCGTAGTCCCGGCGCGCAGGGATCGAAGGGCGGATTACGGATTCAAAAAGCCGCGAACACCGCGAACAAAGAAGCTGTCCACAAATTACACGAATTCAAAAAAGAAGAAAAATCGTCCACACCTGCCTACCTGACCGGCCCGCCTGCCCCTTGCGGAGCAAGGCCGGCAGGTAGGGCAGGCAGGGGTAGGCGGGGCGCTAAGCGAGCGGTGCCGTTAAAAGCTGACTGCTGATTGCGGATTGCTGACTGCTTACCTTCATGTTGGCTGGACCGGCATTGGCCTGGGCTGTATGATGTTTTCGAAGGGTTCTCGGCTGGGACTTAAGAGACTGAAGGCGCCCTTAGCCTTACTGCGGAGCGATTTGATATGGAACTTCCTTGTCGCGCTCACGGCGACGAGCTGCTCAGGGCGGGCGAACTGACCGATATTCGCCTGCGCCTGCGGAAGATGGCGTCCAGGTGCGACCTGGCGAGCGTAATCGCCTGCGCGTTCGACCGTCGCACGCGAATGCTGCCGTTCATCTACGCGGACACGCGGATGGTGCCGGCGGGCGTACGTGCCATCGGCTCTGCCCTGGCCGACGCCGGGTTCGCCACCACCCGCATCGTCCTCCAGCAGTGGAACAGGAGTTTTCGCCCGTCGCAGATGCGGCTGGACGGCAGAACTCCCGATATCTTCATGGTCTCAAGCATGAAGATTCATACGGACCAGTGCAAGGCCCTGATTCGAGACGCCTGTAGAATCGACCCCGCCGAGCGCCCGCTGATTATTGCCGGCGGGCCTAAGGTCATCTATGAGCCGTGGGACGTCTTCAGCGCCGAGACGGCCGACCCCTGGGGGGCGGACGTAGCCGTCACCGGCGAAGAATACGTCCTGCTGAACCTGCTTGAGGTGTTGCTTTCGCTTCGCGGCGGCACCGAGTCCATGCGAAAGACCTTTCTGCGGGCACGCGACAGCGGGGCGCTCGAGCAAATCCCCGGCCTGGTCTACGCACCCGGCAGCCGTGACGGCGTAGCCGAGGAATTGGTTGATACAGGCATCCAGCGTCTTGTCGGGGACCTGGACGAGTTGCCGGACCCGGCCTGGGGGTATAGCCTTCTCGAACCGCCCGGCGGGCGCGCCACACTGGCTTGCCGTGCACTGCCGGCAGGCATGGTCCGCAAGCACAGCCCGATCGGGTCGCTCGTTTTGACGTTGGGCTGCAAGTTCGCCTGTCCGTATTGTCCGATTCCGGCCTACAACCAAAGGCAATACCGCGCCAAGAGCGGTGAGCGGATCGCCTATGAAATCGAACGGCTTTACCGCGAGTACCAAATTCGATTCTTCTTCGGGGCGGATGATAACTTCTTCAACGACAAATCCCGAACGCTTGATATCGCCGAGACATTGGCGCGAAAGGTGGACGCCGGTTCGAGGCCCCACTGCAAGATTCGCTGGGCTACCGAGGCGACGATCCACGACACGCTGCAAATGAAGGACCATCTGCCCGTGGTCAGGAAGGCCGGGCTTTGGGCGCTGTGGCTGGGCGTGGAAGACATGACCGGCGCACTGGTGAAGAAGGGCCAGGATGCCGGCAAAACCGTCGAGGCGTTCCGCCTCCTGCGTGAAAACGGCATCTTCCCGATACCCATGATGATGCACCACGATTCGCAGCCTCTCTACACTCCGGGTCGGGGCGGCGGGTTGCTGAACCAGGTAAGGAGGCTGCGACGGGCAGGGGCCGTCTATATGCAGGTTATGATGCTCACACCGTCTCCCGGATCGAAATTATACGTGGACACCTATACGTCCGGGCTTGCATATCAAAGCGCAGGCGGCCTGGCGGTTGAGCCGCACATCGTCGATGGGAATCATGTTGTCGCGTCCCGCGACCCGAAACCCTGGCGAAAGCAGTTCAATCTTCTGGCGGCGTACCTTTACTTCTATAACCCCGTGCGATTCCTGACAGCCCTGCTTCGCCCGAAGAGCAAGATCCCCCTTGCCGATGCTGAAACTCGCCCGGCCGCACCGGCCGGCCGGCCTCATTCTTTCCGAAGCAGGCTTCGTCGGAAAATCCTGCTGAAGGCGAAGGCGCATCTGGGCGATTCCGTTGTGCAGTTATTCGGAATGTGGGGACTGGTTCGCACTATCCGCTACACGTTCGCCTGGGCCTTGCGCCTCATGCGAGGCAACATCAAACGTCATACCCGGGTGCCCGCCAGCCGCGTCCCGATGCGAAGTATAGATGGAGGCGCAGCAAGCCACGCGCTGCCGGGAACGCCAACACCGCAACACGCATCACGCGAATTGAAGGACATGCAGCCCGAACTCCACAAGCAAGCCCCTTGAGAAACCTGCTGATTTACCGTAGGTTTTCTGATGGATTCAGGGGTGGGTACGTGTAAGGCCTTTATCGTGCGGGCGTTTCGTGGAGACTTTTTGAACTATGTCGGCGGCGTGGACGTGGATTGTTCAGAACTGGGCGGTAATCGCAATCGCGGCGACGTGTACGTCGCTGTTGACGTTCCTGGTGCTGCTGATGGCCAAGTACGTCCGCATCTGCCTGAACATTTTTATAGACACGCCTCCACCGTTGTCGATGGGTCCGATGGACTTCCAGCGGCTGTGCGGCGAGGAGGTTCGGTTCCGCAGTTTTGACGGAACGAGTCTCCGCGGCATGCACCTGAGGACGTCCAACCGCTCGGCCTACACCGGCACGGTGGTTTTCTGCCACGAGTACGGCTCGGACATGTACAGTTGCGCCCGCTACGCCCGTCCGCTCATCGAGGCTGGTTTCGACGTCTTTACGTTTGACTTTCGCTGCCACGGCGAGAGCAGTGTCAGCAGGAAGTACTGCCCGCTGCAATGGCCTTCCGACAAGGAGCTGGAAGACGCGCTCGGGGCCTGCGCATACGTCGAGTCGACCCTGCTGGAACGGGGCCTGCCGACCGAGGTAGGCGTGTTCGGCATTTCGCGCGGGGCAGGCTCGGCGCTGCTGGCTGCGGCGAGCGACCCGAACATCAAGGCCATTGTCTGCGACGGCGCCTTCAGCACGGACACCACGCTGATCGCACTGATGAAGCGATGGGCGCACATCTTCGCCCGCGTGAAGCTGGTCTACGAGAACCACACGAAGGCATTCTGGAAGCTGCTGCTCTGGATGATGATGCGATTCGCCCAACCCAAACTTGGCTGCAAGTTCCCGTCGGTACGAAAGGCGCTGAAGGAGATGCAGGCCAGGCCGATTCTCTTCGTCCACGGCGAACGCGACAGCTACATCCGCGAGGACCAGACCCGCCTGCTCTACGGCTTGGCGCCCTCGCCGAAGTACCTGTGGATCGTAGAAGGCGCCAAGCACAATCAGTCGGTCGTCGTCAAGCCCAGGCAGTACGCCTCACGAACCATCGCCTTTTTCCGAAAGTACCTGGCCGGCCAGGATGTTGCCGAAGACCAAATCACGCATCCTGCCGACGTGGAAGTGGCGTAACGTAAAAACGGTCGAAACAATAACGAACAACGAAATGAGCATCGGACGAACTTTACTGAAACCGGTGGCGTACTCCGCCAGCCTGCGTGTGGCGAGGCAGGTCAGGGCGTTCATGGGTGCACATCGGCGGACACGGCGTCTTCAGGATAAGCTGCTTAAGGAGCTTGTACGCCGTCATGCCTCGACGGCTTTCGGGCGCGACCACGGTTTTGGCCGCATCCGCTGCTACGAAGACTTCGCCGCGGCCGTGCCGGTCGGTTCGTACGAGACGCTTCGGCCTTACATCCGTCGCGTCCTCGCCGGCGAAAACACCGCACTGCTGCCCGCCGGTGAGCCGGTGCTGATGTTCTCCATGACCAGCGGGACGACCGCGGCGCCAAAGTACATACCCGTTACGGCGCGGTTCCTTGCCGACACACGCCGCGGCTGGAACGTTTTCGGGCTAAAGGCGCTGCGCGACCATCCGGAGGCCTGGCTGCGGAATATCCTGCAAATATCCTCACCGATGCGCGAGACGGTCAGCCCCACCGGCATGCCGTGCGGAGCGATAAGCGGCCTGCTGGCGGCTACGCAAAAGCGAATAGTCAAGCGGATGTACGTCGTGCCGCAGCGGGCGTATGAGATTTCCGACCCCGACGTCAAGCGATACGTCATCCTCCGCTACGGCGTCGGTCGTGACGTAGCCTTCATCACCACCGCCAACCCGTCCAGCACGATCAGGCTTATAGAAACCGGCCAGGCCCACACCGAGCGGCTGGTCCGCGACGTGGCCGACGGCACGATCACGCCGCCGGGCGACGCGCCGCCGGAAATCACCGGCAGCCTGCAATTCAGGCCCAACCGCCGGCTGGCCCGGCAAATGGAGGCGGGCATCCGGCGAGACGGGCGGCTTATGCCCAAACACTTCTGGAACCTGGCTTTCCTGGCTAACTGGACCGGCGGCACGCTCAAGCTGTACCTGCCGAGGCTCAGGGAATTATTCGGCGGCGTGCCGGTCCGCGACATCGGCCTGCTGGCCAGCGAGGGCCGGTTCTCGATTCCGCTGACCGACGGTTCGCCCGCCGGCGTGGCCGAAATCACCGCCAACTTCCTGGAGTTTATCCCGGCGGACCAGGCCGACAGCCAAAAACCCGATACTTTGCGGGCCGATGAGACCGAGGCCGGACAGGAGTACATGCTGGTTACGACCAACTGGGCGGGCCTGTGGCGATACAACATGGACGACCGCGTCCGAGTGGTCGACAAGCTGGGAGGCAGCCCGGTTTTCGAGTTTCTCTCACGAGGCCGAAACACCACCAATATCACCGGCGAGAAGATTACCGAGTACCAGGTGGTCGAGGCGATGCGGCTGGCATGCCTGCGCAACGGCAGGCCCATCGACCGCTTTGTACTTCGGGGCCGCTTCGCACAGACTCCCTACTACGAGCTTTGCCTGGAAGATCAGGATGCCTGCGAGGCAGACAGTCTGGCCGGCTTCATAGACGAAGCACTCGGCGAGTTGAACATGGAATATCGTTCCAAACGCAGCAGCGGCCGGCTCGGACCAATCCGAGCGGCTGTGCTTCCGGCAGAGGCGTTGGCCAGAACCGAAGCCGAGCTTATCAGGAAATGTCACGGCCGAAGCGAACAGTACAAGCATCAGTACCTGGCGACCGACGTCGTCGTGGAGGAATAGAAACCGCAGGGTCATTCACGAAAGAACCTGCTCAATAAAAGGACCGGAGATTGGAGCTTTCTATTCGGTAAAGGCATGACAGATTTTTCTTTGGAATTTCACGGCGCTGCGCAGACGGTTACCGGTTCGATGCATTTGCTGCACACTCCGGCCGGGACGGTTACGATGGACTGCGGCCTGTTTCAGGGCCGGCGAGTCGACGCCGCCAAGAGAAACCGCCACTTCCCGCTGCCGCCTGACCAGTTGAAAGGCCTGCTGCTGTCCCACGCGCACATCGACCACAGCGGGAAAATTCCGGCCCTGGTGCACAAGGGCTTCGCGGCGGATATCCACGCCACCGGCGCCACGTGCGACCTGTGCTCGATTATGCTGGCCGACTCGGCACACATCCAGCAGGAAGACGCCCGTTTCTGGAACGAGAAACGCGCCTCCGGCCCCAAGGAGCACATCAAGCCGCTGTACACCCTGGAGGACGCGCAGGCGGCAAGTAAGTTTTTCAGGCCCCAGGCCTACGGCCGGCCGTTTGAATTCATCAACGGCTGCACCGCGACGTTCCTGGAGGCCGGGCACATACTCGGCTCGGCCTGCATATTCATGGAGCTTGACAGGTCCGGCGACGGGCCGGTTCGCCTGCTGTACACCGGCGACCTGGGCCGGTTCGAGATGCCCATCCTGCGAGACCCGGTCTGCCCGCTGCCGAAGGCCGACTACCTCATCACCGAGTGCACGTACGCCAACCGCCGGCACCACAACCCGACCGACATGAAGCAGCGCCTTACGCGGATTATCAACGAGACACGGTCGGCCGGCGGAAAGGTCATCATCCCGGCCTTCAGCGTTGGGCGAACGCAGAACGTCGTGTACTACCTGTGCCAGGCCATCGCCGAGGGCCTGCTCGAGCCGCTGCCGATTTTTGTGGACTCGCCGCTGTCCACGCGAGCGACCGAAGTCTTCAAGAAACACGCCGAATGTTATGACGCCGAGGCCCGCGAGTTCTGGCATTCCGAGGGCGACATTTTCGGCCGGGGACACGTCAAGTACATCACCGACGTCGAAGACTCCAAGCGGCTGAACAGCTCAGCCGAGCCGTGCGTGATCATCTCGGCCAGCGGGATGTGCGAGGCCGGGCGAATCCTGCACCACCTGAAGAACAACGTTACCGATGAGCGGAACACGGTCGTCATCGTGGGCTTTATGGCCGCATACACGCTGGGCCGACGGATCGTCGAACGACGCGAAGAGATAAAAATCTTCGGGCGGCTTTCTCGCATGTTGTGCCGCGTGGAGATTCTCAATGGCTTCTCCGCCCACGCCGACGCAGCCGACTTTCGACGGTGCTTTGCGCCGCTGGCGAAAGGCCTCAAGGCCGCGTTCGTCGTCCACGGCGAGGGCGCCCAGCCGGCCGCCATGAAAGAAATACTCACTGACGCCGGTTGTGAAAACGTCCACGTCCCAGCACCAGGCGATAAGTTCGAGCTGTAGAACCCCGCCGGGGTGCGTGTGGATTTTGGTGGGTTTCCTCCCGCTCCCTCCCGGTCGCGGCTAGTTTTTGGTGAAATCGCGTTCGCATGGTGT